>NZ_JAUBRC010000028.1:65525-99671 GCF_036701635.1 Microcoleus sp. N9_B4
AGAAGGAAGAAGGAAGAAGGATGAGGGAAGAAGGAAGAAGGAAGAAGGATGAGGGAAGAAGGATGAGGGAAGAAGGAAGAAGGATGAGGGAAGAGGGATGAAGGATGAGGTTTTATCCTTGTAGTTTGTTGATTGTACTGACAATTAATCGTGTGAGTTCATCTGCTTCTTTGATAACTGGTGAGATTTTTTCTGGTGCTGCTAACCCTACTTTTTCAGAAATCACTAGATGAGTATCCAGTTCTCTGAGCGAACCGAGAGCTATTCGCAAATATCGAATATACTCTTGTCTAGTAACACGCCCATATCCCTCCGCAATGTTAGCTGGTACTGATACAGATGCACGGCGAATTTGACTGGTAATACCATAAATTTCAGAGGAATGAAAAGATTTAGTTAATTCGTAGCAAAGTTGACAAAGATAAATACCCCGCTGCCAGATGTATTGTTCTCTATGGGTCATACAACATAATTTTCTCCTTACTTATCATAGTAATCTTTATCTAATTCAAAGAAGTCTAGTGTAGGAGAGAAGAAAGAAAGAATCTGAGAAGAATTAGGAAAAGATCCGTCACAAATTCTCTGCTGAAAATCCGCTATTTTTTTTCTTCCTTCTTCCTTCTTCCTTCTTCCTTCTTCCTTCAATTACAACCAATCGTCGTCATCATCCCAATCGTCGCTTTGATTTTGATAAGGGCGAGTGGGGCGATTAGCACTGCTTCTACGATCGCCCATTCGATCGCCCATTCGATCACCCATTCGATCGCCCATACGATCGCCCATACGATCGCCCATTCGATCGTTCATACGATCGTAGGGACGATCGGGAATTGGATCGACAGTCGATCGCCTGTACGGTTTAGCATTGGTATAATAGCTGCTGTCATCGCTGCGCCGCTTGGTACCGTCGCCCGTAAAAGTCCGCTTCACAGACTCAAAGAAATCATCATCATCGTCATCATCAGCAAAAGCTGAAACTTCCCGGCTCAAATCGTAAAGAGCATCTTGCAAATCCGAACCAACTTGGTCAACTCCCCGCTCATCATTGCGTTCCAAACTGTCTCGCAATTCCCGAATTAAAGTTTCAATTCGCTGGCGACTTCTTTGAGCAAACTGCATTCCGCGATCGAGCGCAACTTCCCGCAACTGCCGCTCAGCTTGATAAGCTAAAGCTTCAGCGCGATTGCGTTTTTCTACCCTTTCCCGCTGCAACTTATCAGCTTGAGCAAACTGTTCCGCATCGCGAATCATTTGATTCACTTCCTGCTGAGTCAGCGTCGAAGCACCTTGCACAGTAATGCTTTGTTCCCTGCCGGTAGTTTTGTCCAAAGCAGTCACCAACAGCATCCCGTTAGCATCAATATCAAAAGCTACTTGCACCTGCGGAATCCCTCGCGGCGCCGGCGGAATTCCAGTTAGTTTAAACCGTCCCAAAGACTTATTATCTCTGCCTAATTCCCGTTCCCCTTGGATCACGTGAATTTCTACCACAGTTTGGTTGTTTTCAGCAGTAGAAAAAATGTCCGATCGCCTGACGGGAATAGTAGTATTGCGAGGAATCAGTTTTTTCATCACCCCGCCGATCGTTTCCAAACCCAGCGACAGCGGCGTCACATCCAACAGCAGCACATCGCGGACATCGCCACCCAAAATCCCCGCTTGAATTGCCGCACCCACCGCCACAACTTCATCGGGATTCACATTTTGATTCGGTTCTCGATCGATCAAACTGCGAACAACTTCCTGCACCAAAGGAATGCGAGTCGAACCGCCGACTAGCACAACTTCATCAATGCGAGAAGGACTCAAACTTGCATCAGCCAAAGCTTGTTTCACCGGCCGCCGCAGCCGCTGCACCAAATCTGTGCACAGCCCCTCAAATTGACCGCGAGTCAGCCGCGTTTCCAAATGCAAAGGCCCATCTTCATTCGCATCGATAAACGGCAAATTAATCTCAGTGACACCGACTCCCGATAGCTCAATCTTGGCTTTTTCTGCCGCTTCGATCAATCGCTGCAAAGCTTGGCGGTTGCGTCGCAAATCAATTCCTTCTTTTTCTAAGAATTGTTCTGCTAACCAATCAACAATTTTGGAGTCAAAATCATTGCCGCCCAATTGAGTATCGCCGCTAGTTGCTTTGACTTCAAATACTCCGTCTCCCACGTCTAAAATCGACACATCAAAAGTACCGCCGCCCAAATCAAACACTAAAATAGTTTGACTTTCTCGCCTCTCCAAACCGTAAGCCAAAGAAGCCGCTGTCGGCTCATTTAAAATCCGCTTGACTTCAAGTCCCGCAATTCGTCCCGCATCCCGCGTCGCCTGTCGCTGCGAGTCGTTGAAATAAGCGGGAACAGTAATTACAGCCCCCGTCACCTCTTGTCCCAGATAGCGGCTAGCTTCATCGGCCAGTTTCCGCAACACCATCGCCGAAATTTCCTCTGGGGCAAAATCTTTTTTCAGGCGCGGACACTTGACTTTGATGTTCCCGTTGTCGTCGCGGCGAGTTGTGTAAGGGACGCGCTTTGATTCTGGAGTCAGTTCGGTATATTTGCGTCCGATGTACCGCTTGACGGCGTAAAAGGTGTTTTGCGGGTTGAGAACAGTCTGGCGTCGGGCCATCTGTCCCACAAGGCGTTCTCCTTCTTTTGTGAAAGCGACTACCGAGGGAGTTGTCCGCATCCCTTCTGCATTGGCAATCACAACCGGTTTGCCGCCTTCCATGACGGCTACTACTGAGTTTGTTGTTCCGAGGTCAATGCCAACTACTTTACCCATGCGTCAGTTGTCTCCTGTGGCGTTGTGTGTAGCCTTTTCAATATAAGCGTTAAGTATGATTGCATTTATTGTACCGCGTCGAGAAGCGGGGGCTGCAGGGGGATTGCCTCACCTGCGGTTCAGGTTGCTGGGATTGGCTGGGTGCGATCGACCTTTTTTCGATACGGTTTGGCGCAGCAACCGAGGAGCAAATTGATTAGAACTCATATCTTGCACCATTCTCAAGAACAGGCAAGATGCCTGTTCCACAAGAACATTGAATTTTTGTGGAACAGGCATCTTGCCTGTTCATAAAGGGCTACTTGAGAATGGTGCAAGATATCAGTTAGAATGGACAGCAAAAGTTATCCTATCATTAACATAGAGGTAGCCTGAATGACCCGATTAGAAGTATTGCACTCAGTTGAGTTTCTCAATCTAAAAGGCAAAGCAGTTAAAGATAAGTGGGATGAAGATTGAGGTTATTATAAGTAGGAATTACGCACGGGTGTCAGAAACCGGGTTTTTTTACGAAAATCTTTCGCACTCACCCACAGATTCGGTAAAAAACCAGGTTTCTTTGGCATAGATGCGTGCAGGACTGAACAAGATTAAATTTCAGTACAAACTTAAGGAGGCCAGAGTTATGCAAAGTATTAAAGTGCGATCGCACGTCGGATCAGACGGGATGTTGCATTTGCAAGTCCCGGTTGGGATAAAAGATACAGATTTAGAAGTTATTGTAGTTTTCCAGCGCATAACACCGGCAACTGAAGCTAAAACACCGGAAGATTTAGGCTGGTCGCCCGGTTTTTTTGAAACGGTAATAGGAAGTTGGGAAGGAGAACCGCTTGTCCGTCCCGATCAGTTGGAATATGAAATCCGGGAAGAATTGCTGTGATTTATCTTTTGGACACTAATACTTGCATCCGTTTGTTAAATCCAGACCGCAACTCATCGGTATCTCGCCGACTAGCAATGATTCGGTCAGGTGATGTAGCAATATGCTCTGTAGTTAAAGCAGAACTTTACTGGGGTGCTTTTAAAAGTTCTCGTCAAGATAGCAATCTAGCTAGACTAGAACGTTTTTTCAATGAGTTTGTAAGTTTGCCTTTTGATGACCAGTCTGCCCTAATTTACGGTCAAATTCGCACTCAATTAGCTGCATCTGGAACACCAATTGGCCCTAATGACCTTTTGATTGCCTCTATTGCTATTGCCAACAACCTCATTCTTGTAACTCACAATACCCGCGAGTTCAGTCGCGTTGAGGGTTTGCGTCTGGAGGATTGGGAGATAAAGGTCTGAGTTAGATGTATCGAGTTCGCCTACAATCAAAATCAAAAGCTCGCTGCCAAAAATGCCTGCAATCAAAATAAAACTATGAAATTTACCCTAGATGTAGAAAACAACCCTACAGGCTGGCCAGACCACACTCAGCTACCAGAATCCGACGGTACTTTTGTTGAAAATTTTCAAGAACATCCCCAAAGCATTTTGCTAACCGATTCAATTACTCCCGTCTTCCAAAGCATTCATCCAGATGGTAACTATTGTATCGGTCAAGACAGCGGTATTTATTGGCGATTAACTGAGCCGCTAGAACGGGGTGCGGAAGCACCGGACTGGTTTTATGTGCCTAATGTCCCGCCAACTATATCGAAAATAGGTATCAATTAGTTGCTGCAAATGAGCGCGGTCATTATCCCATTGAACCGTTAGGGGTGGCATTGGGAATTTGGCAAGGAAGGTATCAAAATGTTGAGTTACCTTGGCTGCGCTGGTGGGATAGTGAAGGGAATCTGTTGTTATCGGGAGCAGAAAGAGCCGATCGCGAACAAGAAAGAGCTCAACAAGCAGAAGACCAATTAGAGCGATTGCGATCGGCTGGAATTGAACCGCAATTGCGATCGCCCCCATCCCCAGCGATCGCACGTAAAAACTTTACAATGGCGATCGGGAACATCGATCGCTCCTATTGAAGCTAAAATCAAACAACAACCCAAAATAAATCTATGGGACTCTTTGACAAGATTCGCGGCGAATTTGTCGATATCATCGAATGGTTGGACAATACCAGCGACACCATTGCCTATCGATTTGAGCGCCACCAAAACGAAATTAAACAAGGTGCTAAACTAACTGTACGACCCGGACAAATAGCAGTCTTTGTCAGCGAAGGCCAAGTTGCCGATGTCTTCGATCCGGGAATGCACGAACTGTACACCCGCAACTTACCCGTTCTCAGCACCTTAAAAGGTTGGCCCTACGGTTTCAACTCTCCCTTTAAAGCAGAAGTCTACTTTTTTAACACCAAAATATTTACCAACCTGAGATGGGGAACCTCTAACCCTGTAATTATCCGCGATCCAGAACTCGGCCCAGTGCGAATGCGGGCTTTTGGAACTTACAACATTAAAGTTTCTCATCCCGAACAACTCTTAAAACAACTAATCAGCACTGACGGACTATTTCAAGTAGATGAAATCAGCGAACAGCTACGCAATACAATAGTCAGTGCCTTTGCCAATTGGGTTGGCAATTCCCGCGTTCCCCTGCTGGACTTTGCAGCCAACTACACGCAGATGGGCGAACAAGTACGAGTTGCCATAGAGCCAAGTATCCAGCAGTTCGGGTTAGAATTAACTCAGCTATTAATTGAAAATATCTCGATGCCTCCAGAAGTTGAAGAAGCACTCGACAAACGAGCCTCGATCGGACTTCTGGGAAATATGCAGCAATATACCCAATATCAAGCTGCTAACGCCATAGAAGCATCAGCAAATAACCCCAGCGGCGGCAATCAAGCATTAGAATTGGGCATGGGAATGGCACTAGGTCAGCAAATGACAAATATGATGCAGCCACCAGCATCGCAAACTCCGCCACCACCTCCCCCGCCAACACAAAATCAGTGGTATATTGCCCACAACGGTCAACAATCAGGCCCTTTTGGATTGGATCAACTTCTGCAAAATGGTTTGACACATCAGGTAATGGTTTGGCGTGCAGGTTTTGACGGCTGGAAGTTAGCATCGCAAGTGCCGGAATTAGCATCTTTGTTGGCGACAGTACCGCCGCCTCCCCCGCCAGCAGCAGCCTAAATTTTTGTTTGCATATTTAGTTAATTGGTAATTGGTAATTAATCTGCTTTCCCGATTACCGATTACCAATTACATCACCAATAAACTATTATGAATACTTCTGAACCTGCTGTTAAACGTTTTCCCTGTCCTAGCTGCGGGGCTTATTTAGAGTTCAACCCCCAAGCAGGAAAGCTCAAGTGTGCTTACTGCGGCTGGGAAGATGCAATTCCCCAAACTGCTGAAGAGGTAAAGGAAAATTCTTACGAACAATATCTACAATTCGACGAAACGACGCTGACAGCTTTATCAACAACAGCCCTTGAAGTAAAATGCAATGATTGCGGAGCAAGTGTTACTTTTGAACCGCCGAAAGTAGCGGGTAAATGCCCATTTTGTGCTTCTCCAATTGTGACGCAACCTGCAAAGGCTAGCCCTAGCGTTCAGCCAGAGGGAATTGTTCCTTTTGAAGTTACTGATAAACAGGCCAGAGAAAGCATTCAGAAGTGGCTAAGCAATCGCTGGTTTGCTCCCTCTGCTTTGAAATCCCTAGCGCAACAGGAGAAAATTCAAGGGGTTTATTTGCCGTTTTGGACTTACGACACTTATACGGTTAGTTACTATCAAGGTTCTCGCGGAGAACACTACTACGTGACTGAAACTTATACAGAAACAAACGCGCAGGGCGAAACAGAAACTAAGACTCGCCAAGTGCAACATACCAGGTGGTGGCCTGCTTCTGGCAGAGTCGATCGCCCTTTTGACGATATTCTGATTCCCGCTACAACTTTAGTCGATCGCCCGCGTCTCGATGCGTTAGAACCTTGGCATCTCAAGGAGTCGCTGCGCCCTTACAATTCATCTTATTTAGCTGGGTTTGAAGCGCAGCGATCGCAAGTTTCTCTCACTCAAGGATTTGAATCTGCTAAAAATGTCATGGCCGGTACTATTCACTTCGATGTTTGCAGGAATATTGGCGGCGACGAGCAGCGGGTTCACAGCATTTCTACTGATTACAATGCTATCACTTTTAAGCATATTTTGCTACCTATTTGGTTGTGTGCCTATCGCTATCAAAACCAGCGATATCAAGTAATGGTTAATGCACGCACCGCTGAAGTTCAAGGCGAACGTCCCTACAGTGTTTGGAAGATTACTGCTGCTGTGGTTAGTGGTGTCGTGCTTGCGGGTGTTATGTACCTATTGTTTACTGGTAATTGGAGATATATCCGTGTTCCCGGTCTGCCTCAACCCCAACCTCAACCAACTTCCCTACCTGTACCGAGCCAAAAATTACCGCCAGTTCCTATTCCCTCTACCGCACCTGTACCGAGCCAAAAATTACCGCCAGCGCCTGTTCCGTCTGCTAATTAGTTCATTCTTCATTTTTTATTGAAACGAAGTACAACCGCATCTCTGAGCGATCGCCCTCACAGAAGAGTGCGATCGCTTTCTAAACTGTATTGCCAACATTCAACTGACCGAGGCGCTTCAAAATACTCAGCACGCTGTACAAATCATTCCCCGGATTGAACATAGAAAACCAGCGAGAAAAAGCGTACTGCGGTGTTTCCCGCTTAACTAACTTGACAAACATAAAACTAGAGCCATTCATTAACAATCCGTAAGTAGGTCGATCGCCCGTCACATTAGCTAACATATAAGCCAGCAACTGCGGAATCCCTACTTCCAAAGAAAACGCCGCTTGCTTGGACTCGATAACTATTACCCAAAACTCCTTAAACAACGCCAAAACATCCAACTGTCCCCTCACAATCACTCCCTCATCTTCGTCAATAATTTCTACAGACTTTTCTGAAGTAACATGAAAAGGAGCAAGATAGAAATCAGCTAAATCCAAAAACGGAGACAGCACCACCATTTTGACTGTATTTTCGAGCAGGGGCGGATGTTTGAGCAAATTCCTGTAACTTGCTTTCACTCTGTCTAATCGTTGTTTTTCATAATCACTGATTTCTGGCAAATCATCTTGCCACTCGCGAAAGAATTGGTCATCTTCGACTAACTCAATTTTGAAGTTAGTTTCCAAATCGTTCAGTGCGACATTTATAGCTTGAATTGTTTGTATCATCAATTTAAGCAATTAATCAAAATTCGCTATTAATTTATGATAGCAATTATTGCTAAATTTCCGTTAATACTGAAGTATTGCGTCTTTTAAAACAGGACATCGCTGAATGCTGAATAACGATATTGCCCGCAGTTCCCTTAGTCCGGCAGGGGTTTAAACCCCTGCCTCAAAGCAAAAGTCCTCTGAAAGAGGACTAATGTATTCTTCAGTCCTCTTTCAGAGGACTTGCGCTATGAGACAGGGAATTCATTCCCTGGCGGACTGTGGGACTGAGAGATGGCTCGCCGCATCCACCTTCCCCATTTCCCAAAAAAATGTAACGAGTTGTAAAGTATAATTAAACCGAAGCGAACACAGAGGCCAAGTAGTATCAAATGCGAGTTGCGATCGCCGGAGCAGGCTTAGCAGGACTTTCCTGCGCTAAATATCTTACCGACGCGGGCCACACCCCCATCCTTCTAGAAAGTCGGGACGTACTCGGCGGCAAAGTAGCCGCCTGGAAAGATGCAGATGGCGACTGGTATGAAACCGGCCTCCACATCTTTTTCGGTGCATACCCGAATATGCTCCAACTCTTCAAAGAACTTGACATTGAAGACAGGCTGCAATGGAAAGAACACTCGATGATTTTCAATCAGCCGGAAACCCCCGGAACCTATTCCCGCTTTGACTTTCCCGACCTTCCCGCCCCCTTCAACGGCGTCGCAGCCATCTTGAGCAACAACGATATGCTCACCTGGCCCGAAAAAATCCGCTTCGGTATAGGTTTGATTCCGGCGATGCTTCAGGGCCAAAAATACGTCGAAGAAATGGACAAATACTCGTTTTCCGACTGGCTCAAAAAGCAAAACGTCCCCCCCAGAGTCGAAAAAGAAGTATTCATCGCCATGTCCAAGGCGCTCAATTTCATCGACCCCCACGAAATATCCGCAACCATACTGCTGACAGCCCTCAACCGCTTCCTGCAAGAGAAAAACGGCTCGAAAATGGCCTTTTTAGACGGTTCCCCCACAGAAAGGTTGTGTCAGCCGATGGTAGACTACATAACTGAGCGCGGTGGTGAAGTACGGCTGAATGCACCCATCGGGGAGTTTTTGCTCAACGATGACAACACGGTGCGCGGGTTCCAGATTCGGGGAGTAAAAGGGGCAGAATCAGAAATTCTGACGGCCGATATTTACGTTTCCGCGATGCCGGTTGACCCGCTGAAGCTGATGATGCCGAAACCTTGGGGCGAAATGGATTATTTCAAACAGCTCGAAGGCTTGGAGGGAGTACCCGTCATTAATGTACACTTGTGGTTCGATCGCAAATTAACTGATATCGATCACTTGCTGTTCTCGCGATCGCCCCTGCTGAGCGTTTACGCCGACATGAGCAACACCTGCCGCGAATATGCCAACCCAGACAAATCAATGCTGGAACTGGTTTTAGCACCGGCCAAAGACTGGATAGGCAAATCTGACGAAGATATCGTCGCAGCCACAATGGTCGAGTTAGAAAAACTCTTTCCCGATCAAATCCCAGAACCAGCCAAACTGCTCAAATATCACGTAGTCAAAACCCCACGTTCCGTCTACAAAGCCACTCCCGGACGCCAGCAGTGCCGTCCCACACAAACAACTCCCATTAGCAATTTCTATCTAACGGGGGATTATACAATGCAGCGTTATCTTGCGAGTATGGAAGGTGCCGTGCTTTCTGGTAAGCTGACAGCGCAGGCTATTTCAACGGCCAATAACCAATGAAAAATTAAGAATTTTTCATAAAGACGTAAAAAATCTCCCGTTTTCTAAACGGGGGAGTGTCAATTCTAATCTTTAAATTTCTTATTCTCGGATGCTGCAACTGTCAAAACTCCAGTGCATGAGAACTCTGGCCTCTTTGGATGAATCCTACGAACTGTGCCGCCAAGTCACGGCGAGTTATGCCAAAAATTTTTATTTAGGCACTCAACTCATGCCCGAAGCCAAGCGTCGGGCGATTTGGGCGATTTACGTCTGGTGCCGCCGCACCGACGAACTCGTAGACGGGCCGGGTTCTGATGCAACGACCCCTGAAACCCTCAATCTGTGGGAAAAACGCCTAGAATCTGTGTTTGCCGGCCATCCTCACGATGACTACGACGTAGCTTTGGTGGATACGCTGTCTCGTTTCCCGATCGACATTGGGCCGTTTCGAGAAATGATTGCGGGCCAGCAAATGGACTTGTACCGCAGCCGCTACGAAACTTTTGAAGAGCTCAATCTTTACTGTTATCGAGTAGCGGGTACTGTCGGGCTGATGTCGATGTCTGTCATGGGTGTGGACGAGTCGAATCCCGCTGCTAACTGGAATTGGCACTGGGGTAATAAAATTCCCAAAGAAGAAGCCATCTCTCTCGGTATTGCCAAGCAGTTGACTAATATTCTGCGCGATGTCGGAGAAGACGCCCGCCGCGGCCGCATTTACCTTCCCTTAGAAGACTTAGCGCTGTTTAACTACACCGAAGAAGATTTATTCAACGGTGTCATTGACAACCGCTGGCGGGAATTGATGCGGTTTCAAATTCAGCGAGCTCGCAAATTATACGCCAGCGCCGAACCGGGAATAAAAGTGCTCAGTCCCGATATCCGCTGGACTGTTTGGGCGGCTACTATGCTGTACAGCAGAATCTTAAATGCGATCGAACGCAATCAATACGATGTGTTTCAGAAGCGGGCTTATGTTCGCAATTCTCAGAAACTGCTGTGTCTCCCCGCCGCTTGGATGAAGTCAAAAGTGCTTTAGCCGCGGGCAATTTAGCTGGCGATTCGGCAACGGGTAAGGGGTATTTGTCAAGTTACAAATTATTATGATGTCCAGCAAATTGCATATTAGGTTAGTGGGGACGCGCTAGTGCCGTGTCCCTAACTTTGCTATGTTAACTTAAGTCAAATTCTAAGTCAAATTAGTGGAGTAGCGGGCGGAATTTGCAATTGGGCGATCGAACTTTCCAACAATTGCTTTTCCTGCTGGAGTTTTGCTTCTAAGTTTTGAATTTGTTCTCGGCGGGCTTCAACTTCAATCAAGCGGCGAGACAATTCTTGACTCTGCAAAGTGAGAGATTGCCTCCAATCTTCTGCTTTCTGGGCTTCTTGCTGCAAAAAATCGGGAGTAAAGCCTGTTGTTAAATATTTCTCAACTAATTGTAGTACCCAGTTTGTGGCGGATTGAATATTGACAACCTGGTTATTTTCGCCAATATCTGCTAATACTAGCATCCCTTCATTTAAAACATTAGTTGCAGAGTAAATTGGATTTTGAGCAAAATCTTGCGGTAATGTAAAGAAAGTTTCTTCACTAAGAATAGCCCAAGTATGCTCAGAATTTTGGCAAGCCAGCAATTGCAGACTTATCTCGCCTAAATTTTCCTGATTTTGTACTTGGGCTAAATATAACATGAGGGTAATTAGTGATTGGTAATTTTTGTTTGGCCTAATTTTTACTATTTTTCTCACACGGAAGTGCGATCGTCCTAAAAAGGAATATACTCAACAGCATTCATCCATTCATCAGATTCCGAGGCTAAAGTAATGAGTTCCAAATCCTTAACAAATTGTCCGATCGTACCGCCTAGCTGATGTCCAAATATCAAACCAGCAAACTGTCTTTCCTGACGCTGCCAATCTTGAGCCATTGCCCTAAAACGGATATCTTGAGTAAACAATACTCTCCCTAGTTGAGTGGCACGTTCCAAAAGTTCATCATCCGGCAATTCTGTCGCACCATCTTCGATCGCAGTCAAAACATCTACACCACGACGGCGCAACTGCTCGGTAATTGCTTGGGGAATATGAACGTCCATGTACAGAAAAATTGCCACTTACAATAATCCCTTAGCTCGCATTCTCACGAAAAATGGTGAAGGTAAAAGCAAAGATTTTTCCTGTTGTACCTGCTCCCATTCCGCGCGAATCTCCTGCTCAATTTCAGATTGAAAGTCGAAGTAATAAGCCATTGCTGCATGAGCCTCCGACGGCATCAAATAAGGATGCTGGCGGCACATTTCTTCGACTGACCAACCGTAAGCTAAATAATCCATCACAATCTGAACAACCCGCACGCGGGGTATCCGCTGCAACCGTGCGGGTTGACCCGCTACTTTCTCGATATGAGGATAAATTATTGATAGCATAGTGAGATCCCAAACTAAAATCTCTAAATAGTTAAGTTAAAAACGAAAGACCTTGTAAAATCTTATTTGATTATAGCCGATCGCGCCTGCGGTGCGTGAGAGTCAATATTTTCCTTGGGATTCCCAGATTCTTCGCCCTCACGCCGCCTACAAATTGACTAAAAACAGTCAACAGTTAACAGTCAACAGTTAACAGTCAACTGTCAACTGTCAACTCTTAAAACAACTTTAGCCGATCGCGCAAAATCTCCGCCTGTTTTTCGGCTTCCGCCAAAGCATCCCTCGCGCCCTGAACCACATCAGGAGTAGCCTTATCCACAAACTTCTGATTAGTCAAGCGCGCCGCAGTATGCTTAATTTCAGCTTCCACTTTGCTCAACTTCTTCTCTAACTTAGCACGCAAAGCCGCCAAATCCACCACCCCAGCCAGAGGAATCAATACTTGCACAGTACCCACAACCCCAGCAATTGTCTGTCCCAAATCTGTATCCAAACTAGCAGTTACGGTCAGATTTTCGACTTTTGCCAAATCCTGAATGTAAACGCCTCCATCTGAGATGATTTGGCGTTCTTTCTCGCTTTCGCTTTGCAAAATCGCCGTCACCTTCACACTGGGTTTGATATCAGAATCAGCCCGCAAATTGCGAATAGTGCGAATTGTACCGAACAACAACTCAAACTGCTGTTCCAAATCAGCATCAATGAGTGATGCGTTTGCTTCAGGATAAACTTGCAAAGCCAAACATTGATCGTCACCTGTTTGAGTCAGAGTGTGCCAAATTTCCTCAGTAATGTGTGGCATAAAAGGATGCAGCAGTTTCAGAATCCCTTCCAACACAAAAGCAAAAGTTTGCTGTGCCACTTTTTTAGAATTTGGTTCAGCATCCTGTTGCAAGCGAGACTTGACTAACTCAATATACCAGTCACAGAAATCGCCCCAAATAAACTCATAAAGTCCCTTCGCCGCTTCCCCCAAACCGTAAGTTTCCAAACAATTGCGGCTTTGTTGCACAACTTGATTGTACCGAGAAAGAATCCAGCGATCGCACAATTCCAACCCTTCTTGTCTCTCCCCCTCAACAAGGAAATCTTCTTCTCTCCCCCCCTTACTAAGGGGGGGTTGGGGGGGGTGAGGAATTCCCAACTGTTGCGGAGTCTGTCCCTCCAAATTCATCATCACAAACCTGGCCGCATTCCACAACTTATTCGTGAAATTCCGGGAAGCTTCCACTGATTTCGATTCATCAGTTTTGCGATCGTACTCCATGCGAATATTTTGACCCGCCCCAACCACTTCCTTAACCAAGGTGTAGCGCAAAGCATCAGTACCGTACTTGCCAATCAACAGCAGCGGGTCGATACCGTTGTTTTTACTCTTAGACATTTTCTGACCGTTTTCATCCAACACCAAACCGTGAATGTAAACAGTATCAAAAGGCATCTTTTCAGTAAAATGTCCGGCCATCATCGTCATTCTAGCAACCCAGAAAAAGATGATATCAAAACCTGTTACCAAAGTAGTTGTCGGATAGTAAAACTCCAAATCTTTAGTTTCATCCGGCCATCCCAAAGTTGAGAAAGGCCACAACCCAGACGAAAACCAAGTATCCAATACGTCTGGATCTCTTGTTAGCTGCACGTCCTTACCAAATTTAGCCGTAGCTTTTTCCCTAGCTTCAGCTTCAGTTTTCGCAACTATAAAAGGTGTTGTATCAGTAATCTCTCCTTGAGTTTCGCTAACAGCATACCAAGCCGGGATTTGGTGTCCCCACCACAATTGCCTGGAGATACACCAATCCTTCAGCTTCACCAGCCAATCGCGATAAACCTTTGTCCATCTGTCAGGAACAAAGACTGGTGAGTTACTTTGATCTAATGCTTCTAAAGCCCGTTGAGAAAGAGGATCGATTTTGACAAACCATTGCGTAGATATCAAAGGTTCGACCGCCACTTTGCCACGTTCGCTGTAAGGAACTGTATGCTTATAATCTTCTATTTTAACCAAAACCCCGTCATTTTCTAACCGCTGCACCACATTCTTTCTGGCAACAAATCGGTCTTGTCCCTGGAACTCTCCGGCATTTTCATTTAAAGTGCCGTCCTTATTCATAATGTTAATAAACGGCAAATTGTGACGCTTACCCATCTCGAAGTCATTCGGATCGTGGGCGGGTGTCACCTTGACGCAACCAGTTCCGAAAGTCGGATCGACAAACTCATCAGCAATGATTGGGATTTCGCGATTGACGATCGGCAAAGTCACAGTTTTACCGATAAGATGTTTGTAGCGATCGTCCTGTGGATTCACCGCCACCCCAGTATCGCCCAACATCGTTTCCGGCCGAGTCGTCGCCACCTCCAAATAACCAGAACCGTCCGTCAAAGGATAGCGGAAATGCCACAAATGGCCCTCAACTTCCTGCTGATCCACCTCCAAATCCGACACAGCAGACTGACTCGCCGGACACCAATTCACCAAGTAATTGCCGCGATAAATCAGCCCCTCATCGTACAGGCGGACAAACGCTTCTAAAACCGCAGCGGATAAGCCTTCATCCATCGTAAAGCGTTCACGCGACCAATCGACAGACACGCCCAAACTGCGTAATTGATTAGTAATAGTATTGCCAGATTCCGCTTTCCATTCCCAGGCCCGTTCCAAGAATTTTTCTCGGCCTAAATCGTGGCGAGTTTTGCCTTCTGCTTTGAGTTGCTTTTCGAGAATAGTTTGAACTGCGATGCTAGCATGATCCGTTCCCGGCAACCACAGGGTATTGCGTCCAGTCATGCGGTGATAGCGGACGAGGACATCAATCAGCGTCTCTTCAAAAGCGTGTCCCATGTGGAGGCTGCCGGTCACGTTGGGCGGCGGGATAACTACGCAGTAAGGTTCGCCGCCTTTTTCGGGGTCAGCTTTGAAGGTTTGGTTGTCTTCCCAGTATTTTTGCCATTTGGCTTCGGTGGCTTGGGGGTCGTATTGGGGGGGTAGGTTTGCGGTCATGGCGGCTTGAGAGTTTGATCTTATTTATGATTGTGCCATAGAAGGGGGGAGAAGAGTTTTGAACCGCATCCGCGTCAGAGGCAGAGGGAAGAGGGATATTCAAGGCGGGGCGGGTTTACGTTAAAATCAAGGTAAAATTAAAAGGTTTGATGGCATTATGAATGTAGCAGCACTTCGACATCAAATCGATCGATGGCTCGATCGACTCTCTCCAGAACATCTGGCATTAGTTGCGAGTTTTATAGAGTTTCTAAGCCAAAAGCAACGTCAGGGGGTTATCATTTCGCAAAATAATCTGCCAGAGGTTTTCTCAGCAGAAATCCAAGAGATGCCTCCTGCTAATTCTTTTAGTATTCCAGAACCCTCAGAAATTGACGGAGAGGGCCAATCTAAAGCAGCGCTTCTACAAGATTTTCGGCAAGCTTGGCACGAAGCCATGACTGGGCAAACCATTTCGGTTGCTCAAATGTGGGAAGGAATTGAAAATGACTGACTTGCCGTTAATTCAAGTTATAGTTTCACCAACCTTCAATCGCAATTTACGCACTCTTGCAAAAAAATACCGCAGCATTCGCAATGATATTCAACCCATTATCGAACAACTCACACGGGGAGAACTGCCAGGAGATCGAATTGCTGGAGTGGGTTATGCAGTCTTCAAGTTGAGAGTCCGAAATAGCGACACTCAAAAAGGTAAAAGTGGTGGATACCGTTTAATTTACTACGTCCAAACAGCAACGGGAATCATTTTGCTGACCCTTTACACCAAATCCGAACAAGTCGATATTGCAGCAGAGGATATTCAGAACATTATTACAGAATACGAGCAGCAGCAGAGCGAAGATCGAGAGGATATCTAAGAGTTGGGGAATCTTACGCCGTCGAATATGAGGTTTCGATATTACATAAAAAAGAAGTTTCAGGTATTTGACTATATCGACCAAAAAAAGAGCGATCGCACTTTATTTACTAAAGTGCGATCGCTTTAATTCTACCTCAGTATCTTACCCCTCCGCTGGATAAATTTGACCTCGCATTTCGCCATAGAATGAGTGTTCCTCCGTGTGAAGGTTGAAGTAAAGTGCACCCCGTCGCGCTACGGCTTCTATTCCAGCAACAGTATTTACTTGACCGGGAAGGCCGAGTTCCACGGGACAACCTTCAGGTAAGCGAGGAATATTGTCAGGAACTTGAATATCTTCCACCGACGGAGGTGAACTCAAATCTGGAATTTGAGAGATACCAGAAGTATTGTTAGGAATGTTGCCAATAATTTGGTTTAATTGAGACGAATGTTGATCTTGGCTGTGATCCTCACCTAAATGAGAAGATTGGCGGGCAGTATTTGCAGAAGTTTGTCCAATAGGTTGACCATTCAAAAGAGTCAAACCTTCATCGGGAATACGAGGCACACCTTCCGGTAAATCTGGCGGAGAATCGATTAAAGTAATATTTTCATTCGTGACCACAGCAGAAAATTTACCATCTACAATTGTCTTGTCAAAGGTTCCAAATTGCCCAAAATCGAGCACAATAGGCCCAAGTACACCAGGAGGGCCACAGTGAATATGAAATCCGGTAATCTCTGAAGGAGCGACACCAGACATTTGAACATCAACTTTGGCGGAACTTAGATTTTTAGGAAAAGTAATCTTACCATATCCTTGAGCGTCGGAGTCGATCGCTTCCCCAGGTTCTTGTTGAGGGCTGAGAAATGCTTCATACTTAGTAGCAGATCGCTCTCCGAAAGGATCTGGAGTACCTACAGAAGTGCCTGTAATAAAATCTGCGGCAGTTAAATCTTGGGCGGCAATACCATTAATTAACAATAGCGATTGATTGGCAATCTTATCGGTAACTAATACTTGACCTGAATTTGTTGTCGTAATGGCAAGATTGTCAAAACTGAGAGATGAAGAAAGTTGAATAAAGTCAACGCCGTTTTGAAAGTCGGTAATGAAATCGGATCCTTCTCCTCTAGCTATGACAAAAATATCGCTGCCATTTCCTCCAGTTAATGTATCATTGCCAGCATCGCCCGCCAGCACATCATCGCCTAATTCTCCTAATAAAACGTCGTTACCGAAGTCACCATTCAGGATATCATTACTTTTACCACCCAGGAGCGAATCCTCGTTTTGACCACCCGAAAGCGTATCTTCGCCTTGATTTCCGCAGAGTAAATCATTGCCAGCATTACCCAAGAAGAGATCGTTACCTCCCAATCCGATAATCGTATCATTTCCCGTCATGCCGTAATAAGTACGACTCTCTTCGTTATTAGTTACCCAGTCGTCACCTCCTAGGAGTATAATCACGTCCTTTCCGGGAGACTTAGAAAGTGTACTAATCTGGTTAGCGGGCAGTTGGTTGAAGAAAAATACATCGCTGCTTTCAGTGGCTAGACCGATGTCAAAAGGTATTCCCGTGTCGATTGCTGATAAGTTCATAGTTCGATACAAGTTAATTTATTACCTAGTAAAATTTATAACTTGCTGCTTCCTAGTTGCGCTAGCCAAATTGCGAAAGATTAGTTTCGCAAAATGTCCGAAGGCTTTTTACAAAAATGCTGCTGGAAGTATTTTGTAAAGCGACCAGGATTGTAAAAACCATATTCAAAAGCAATTTCCGTAATCGTTTTGTTGCTCTCCATCAACTCCATACGAGCCGCTTCAAGTCTAGCAGTTCGCAAGAATTGACTGGGAGAAACACCGTAATGACGAGCAAAGGCAATTTGCAAAGAACGACTGCTACAGTTCATGGCGATCGCAATTTGGGCAATCGTGAGCTCTTTTTTCATATTCGCCCGGATGTATTCAGCCGCCTCCCGCACGCGGGCGATCGAAATTTCGGATACTTTGCTCGTCGAGGGATCTAAATTACCGTAAGAGGAACCTTGGACTAAGGTTGAGAAAATAGCGATTTCTAGATTTTCAATGACCAGTGGATGTCCGTTAGTGTCAATTAAATTCCACAGCGTCATGACCATTTGATATAGCGATCGACCATAAACAGTAGTACGATCGACAACTGGCATCAACTTAGGACGATCGATCGGCTTGTCAAGATACTTGCTCAGTTCAGTTAAAAATCGAGCTTCATCTATATAAATTGATATTGCGCTGTATTTGGCTGAGTGCTGAATACGGATGAGTTCGCCTCCCGGCTGACTTATCCCCAAATGTCGATCGTTCACGAGGAATTCATTAGACCCAACTTTGAATAAATGATCGCCGTCAAAAAATGTGAAAACTATCTTTCCAGGAAAAGTATATCCGGCGGTATATGTACTCCCAGCTTCCCAAACAACATTCAGGAGCTCGAAGTTCTTTAACTTTGCCAGTCGCCATTGAATTTTGTAATCTTTTGAATGAGAGATGTGTTTAGTAATAGTCGGTAGTTGCTTAATATATATCTCTGGATCGTTAATTTCAATATTCAAATCCCAAGGCATAAGAAAATCCTCCTCCTTTCCTAAAAAACTCTCTCATTCCTCTCCTCTCTGCGCCCTCTGCGGTAAAATCCTCTTATAGCAACCGTCACATCGGTTAGGACATAAATAACCTCATGAAGAAAGTCATTACCCGTCACTTCACAAACGGTTTGATTCCCGTACCAGGTAACTGTCAACTGTCAACTCTCAACTGTCAACTGCTATATTTATTTAACCTCCTTATAATCCATTCCATAACTTGTATCCCTCCCTGACAAATACGTCGTTTTCCCCGTTAAAGTCTCCAGAGTTTGTTTCGTTTCAGCCGAAGTAATCGAATTCAGCGGCACGCCGAACTTGCTAGCCAAACCAGCGGCCACGCCCACACCTTGTCCTTGATAAATATTCACCGTCGCTATTCGCCCGACGGATACGGCCATACCGACATAACCGGACGATCGCCCGACAATTGCTAAATTCTTGACTTTGCTAGCCAAAGCGCTTTCTATGCCGAAATTATACACTGGCAGCGGCGGAATTCTCGCAGATAAATTCTTGACTCCGCCCCGCATATCGAAATCGTAGGAAAAACTGCCGATCGACTTTTCGGGTGCAGTTCCCCCTTTGATAATCTCCTTCCCCGTCAGCGGATCTACCACATCGCGAACGTTCAAAGTTTGCCTGATATAAATCTCGTCTGGAAGAAATACTCTCACATCTTTACCGGACTTCTTTTGTAACCAGTGTTGGAGATGTGACATTTCTTTAATCATCTCAGGAGTGGGTTTTCTGCCGTTAGCTTCCATCTTCATGATTTGGTCAACTTGGTATTTAAACAGAAACCCGTTCCAGGACAGCACATTTTTGTTATAAACGCAGACATTGCCTTTATCAAAAAAGAATCCTTTATTTTGACTAAAGGGCAGATTTCTATCTATGTGATACGCTGCACCTATGGCTACGCTTCTGATGTCGTAGCCGTCTGTATATGGCTGATAAATCGTACTCCAAAAATTCCTCATCCAGAATTTTGTACTAGCCGGATCTTTAGATTTTGTAATGCTTTCTTTAATCTTTTTTACCAAAGACCGATTGTATAAAATTTCATCTTCTATGCTGCGGAATTCGGACATCGTTATACCTGTAATTCTCGGAACTATAGAGACCGCTAAAGTTTCATTTTTTGATTTTATATTTTGAGATTCATATCCTGTATAATAAGATAATCCGGCTTTTCTGGCTAATTCGGCATCTTGAGTTACGTCAATAAAAGAATTGGCTTTAATTATTAGATTGCTGCCTTTTACTTCGGCATATTCGATTTTTTGATCTACGACGTGGGGAGTAAGAGTTGAGTTGGAAATAACTTTGACTTTTGCTGCTGAAAGCATTTCCCTGAGAGCTCGATCTGCCTTTTTTGGGTCTAAGCAAGATTCGGGCGCATTCGCTTTATCTAAGAATTCCTTAAAACATTGGGCGTAGGGTTGGCGATACCAACCGGGGATTTTATCTAAATCGATGTAAGCTAAACCGCCGCGGGTGAGTAAGCCGCCCAAAGGATCTCTTCCGTAGTTCGATCGCACGATCGCAACTTTGCCCTTTGCGCCTAAAGTTTTCTTCGCCCATATCGCGGCACATATCCCCGGTACTTCATCACCATATACTACTACATCGAATGTTTGCTCCGGTGATTTTTTGGGAACTACCGGAGGCGGGCTGCTGGGTTTTTGCTGCAGAGTTCCATTGTCTAAGGTAGCACTTGCAGGGTCTCTATTTGCGATATAATTTTCGATTTCTCTGAAAGGCGGATAATTAAGTAAAAGTTTTAGGGCGGCAAAGATGATTGCAATTGAAGCTAGTTTCTTAAAAGTAGAGAGCATTCAGTTGACTCGTTTATAAATTTGCATTACCTGAAAGCGTAATTCAGGGTTTACGGAGTTGAATATAGCACGTTTAGATAGTTTCGACACAAGTTTAAATTTTCCGGGAACTGTTGTTAGCGGTTTTGCCAGTGTTACTGGTTTGGCAGGGCATTTGATGTGGGTAAGGATGGTGGGTGCGATCGCATCTCAGATATCTGGTGTCGGGAAGGGCGATCGGCTACAATAAGTTAATCAATTAGGACTAAGGCAAAAAAACTCGTTTCTCCGAAAAATCGTGGATTGATCCCAGAGATATTGACGCAGAAACCGGGTTTTTGACCCCTAGTGCGTAAGTCCTGTCAATATTATTGAAAGGAAGAACAAGACAATAATTAAGGGTTAGCACAGATAGATAGTTTTAAAAATTGCTTTTTGACGTTTTTAACTTTAAAATTATAGGTGCTTGTAGAGGCTGAAATTCGAGCGTGTTAAATAAAAAGAGGAC
Source organism: Microcoleus sp. N9_B4 (assembly GCF_036701635.1). NCBI lineage: Bacteria > Bacillati > Cyanobacteriota > Cyanophyceae > Oscillatoriales > Microcoleaceae > Microcoleus > Microcoleus sp. N9_B4. The sequence goes on from NZ_JAUBRC010000028.1 coordinate 86,415, forward strand.
ATTGATGAAAGAAGTAGTTTTGAATACATTAATTTTATTTAGTTTTTCTAACAGTAAATATGAATAACACCTATATTATTACCTGGTCTGAGATAAAAGATATCATGGAATCTATGATAGATGATTTTCTGGATTTCCCTGAAGTATTTTATGGATTTATTCCTGAATATAAATGGGGATTAATTGATGAATATACCGAAGAACGGGCAAAGTTTAAAGTTTTAGAATGGCTGGAGAATGCGTGGAAAGCATTGGTAAAATCAGGAATTGTTATTAATTATCGCACTCAAATTGAATACTTTCAGGCATCACTTTACTGTATAGTTCTTTTTTCTTTATACGCTGAGTATAGCGGCTTAGGCATGGTTGGTTATGAAAATTTTTTGGATGTTGCGGATTTGTTGGAAATCAATATTTGTAATTTAAAAGAAATAATAGATGAAAATTATGGAAATAAAAATCCTGCCGATAAAAAATATGAGTATGATTTGGACAGAGAAATTCTCGACTTAATGAACAATATGCGTCGAGATGTAGTAGGAATCCTCATACAAAATTTTGGCAGTAGATTAAAGTTATCTGAATCTATCCAAAAAAGTCTTCAAAGTATTCAGCCCGACTACGATTTATGTGAGGAAGATGACACATTTGACCGGGCTGAGACTGAAGCTATAAATGAGCTAATAGAAATAGATAGGATTACTGAAAGATGGGAAGAAATAGAAGGTGATGAGGTTAGACAAGCTGCTCTCAAATTAGCTCATTACTTTCAATGTGAAATTATCGATCTAGAAGAAGAGATAAAACCTATGATTAATCAGGGCGACCTGGATTTTCAAACAAATAGATTTAGAAATCTGAAATATGATACCCTATCTCCTAAATACCTGTTCTCACTGTATACTTTTAAATTGATCGGACTGTGGGAAGATAAACGTAAATTATCGCTTTCTCCACTTTATACAAATTACGCTAAATTAGTTGAATATGTAGAAGAACCATTTAATAGGCTTTGCTATTTAGTGTCGGCTAAACTACCATCACAGCTTTCTGCCCTGCCGGGAGATGCAAAATGGAATGAAGGTGAATTAGAGAAGGAATTTAGCCCTTTTAAACTTTGCTATATCCGCCTCAATCGTAATTATATTACCTTTGGCTATTCCCAACAAATCTATCATTCAATTTTTCTTAATGTTTTGCAAACCAAAGCTGATGAACTGGAAAAAATTATTAAAAGCAAAAATAAGTATGATATGCTAGATGTGTCAAACAATGAGGTTTTCATTACAAAAAATGAATTAATTAATCTATCTACCAGTCAGTTAAGCCATCAAATATCACAATTTTTTCTCAATCACATAGATCTGATTTTGCTGGCAACTTTAGATGATAAAAAGACAGCTATTAATGACCAATTGTATTCCTTAGTCAATGAATCTAAGCTAAATCCCAAATATACTCTATCCAAGTGTGCCGAAGAAACTGGCTTTGACGAAACAGAACTAAACCGCTATATACGCGCCATCCACCGCAAAGGTCAAACCATCATCCAAGGCCCACCCGGAACCGGAAAAACCTTTATAGCCGAAAAACTAGCCAAACATTTAATCGGTGACGGCGGCGGTAATGGTTTCTCAGACATTATCCAATTTCATCCCACCTACACATACGAAGACTTTATAGAAGGCCTCCGCCCAACAACTCAAAACGAACAATTAACCTACTCAATAGTTCCCGGTAAATTCCTAGAATTCTGCGAAAAAGCCAAAGCCTATAAAGACCATTGCGTTCTCATTATTGATGAAATTAATCGCGCCAATCTCTCTCAAGTCTTTGGCGAGTTAATGTATCTTCTAGATGACCGACAAGACACAAAACGCTCTATTATACTAGCCAGCGGTACACCCTTTAAGATTCCTACAAATGTCCGCATTATCGGCACAATGAACACAGCAGACCGTTCTATTGCCTTAGTTGATAATGCACTCCGCCGCCGCTTCGCATTCCTCCCCGTCTATCCAAACTATGAAGTGCTGCGAGAGTATCACCAGAGAGAGAAAACAGGTTTCCCAGTTGATAAATTAATTGGGATTCTCAAAAAAGTAAATTTGGCAATTAACAACAAACACTATGAACTAGGCATCTCCTTCTTTTTGACAAAAACCTTAGCTGAAGATATCCAAGATATTTGGCAAATGGAAATAGAGCCATACCTCGAAGAATACTTCTTTGATAACCTGGAAAAAATGGATGAGTTTCTCTGGGATAAAATAAAAGATAAATTCAGCAATTGATAATCTAACGCTACCATTATTACCACAAACACGGCGTTACAGCATCTATGAAACGAGAATCACCTCAAATCATCGAACTCACAGAATATAAATCCGAAAGGTTTGAACACGATTTTATCCCCAAATCAGTCGCACAAAAAATATACCAGAATTATGACAAGGAAATCGATATAGAATTTCCAACGCCTAAAACAAAAGATAAATGGGAATTAAAATCTAAAGGCAGAGTGGGCAACATTCCCATCACTCCAGAATTTCACATCGCCATCCGCCCCAAGGTTTCCATAAACAACTTATTCGGAATGCTTGAGTATGCCTACAAACTTAAGATAAAATTTCCCCAAGGATCGATTCAGTGCAAATTTTTAGAACAAAGTTACGAGAGATTAGCTAACATTCTTGCCCAAAAAATTCTAGAACGCTGTCGCAAAGGATTATATCGCGATTACTTATCCAAAACAGAAAGACTCGCCTACATTCGCGGCCGCGTCGATTTGCGGTCAGCCCTGCAAAAACCTTGGGATGTTAAACTAAAATGCCACTATAACGAACAAACAGGCGATATCGAAGACAATCAAATTCTGGCTTGGACACTTTTCATCATTGGCCGCAGCGGTTTGTGCCGTGAACCTGTTTCATCGACTGTGCGAAAAGCCTTTCACGCACTCCAAGGATTGGTTACATTAAAACCTTTTAAATCAGAAGCTTGTATTGATAGAAATTATCACCGTTTGAATGAAGATTATCAACTTTTACACGCCTTATGTCGATTCTTTTTAGATAATACAGGGCCGAGTCACGAAACAGGCGATCGCGAAATGCTCCCTTTTCTCATAGACATGGCTAATTTATATGAACAATTTGTCGCTGAATGGCTCAAAGCAAATACACCAAAAGGCTTTTTTGTCAAACAACAACACCGAGTCATACATGACCAAAACTATTTCGATCGGATTGACTTACTGCTGTGCGATAGTGAAACAAAAAAAGTCCAATACGTTCTCGATACAAAATACAAAGCTCCCGATAAAGTAGGCAGTAATGACCGTCATCAAATAGTGGCTTACGCAAATGCCTTAAATTGCCAAAATGCAATTCTCGTCTACCCGCAAAACCTCCAACAGCCACTAGATATAAAAAATGACGATATCCGAGTTCGCAGTCTAACTTTTTCCCTAGATAGCGACCTCAATGAAGGCGGAAAAACATTCTTAACCTCTCTACTTCCCAACACCTTCCCCTAACTCTACTCTGCGCCCTCTGCGGTTCATTTCTCCACAAAAAAAGAGGCGCAATTGCGCCTCCCAAATCTTTCATGTCTGCGTTCTAAACACTAACAGCCACTTTCGCTTCTTTTGCAGTCAACTTCTCGTAAGTCGCCCGCATCTTCAATCCGACTAACACTTGGAACAAACCAGTTCCATTGTTGGAACCAGGATATTCGCGGTGCTGGAGTAACAGGTGAGTTAACTCGCCTTCATACTTCGCAGAAGTCTTGCTCAAATGGCTTTCGATGTAAATAACTTCTTCGAGATTCTCGAATTGACCATCTACTTCTAAAATCGAGACTTCGTGACCGTAGAAAGCATCGGGCCCGTAGTACATCTTAATTCCGGGATAGGAACAAGTCAGCTTGCGGCCGCAAGGAACCCAGTTAATTGTTGAACCTTCGTCAAACAAATACGCAGGCTCAAAATTGGCGACGCCTTCGCGCTGGATCATCTGCACGCGCAGAACTTTCCGCTCTTTGTCATCTTTGATCAAGTTGGTCGGCAACACTTGAATTACCACATCAGCATATTGCTTTTGCGGGTCGATGTAGGCGGTAAAATCAGGTTTGCGAGCATTGATCGCAAACAGCACGTCTTCGTAACGGTGGCCCCGTTCCGCCATGTCGCGCTGGATTTTCCAAGCAATTTTTACCTCGTCGCTGATGTCGAGGTAGACGCTGAAGTCGAGGAGCGATCGAACTCTCTCGTCGTACAGCGGGTGCAGTCCCTCAATTACGATCACGTGATTCGGCTCTACCCGCTCAGGAGGGTCGAGCAGACCGGTTTCGTGGTTGTAAATCGGCTTGTCGATCGCATGACCTTCTTTGAGAGCCTTCATTTGCTCTGCCATCAGGTCAAAATTGTTCGCTCTGGGGTCAAGGGCTGTAATCCCTGTTTCCTTGCGCTGCTTGCGATCGAGACAATGATAGTCATCAAGGCAGATTACAGTAACGAAATCTTCCCCGAACAAATCTGTCAATCGGCGTAAAAAAGTAGATTTTCCGCATCCGGAATCTCCGGCAACGCCAATTAAAACCACGCGATCCGGCTTACTGGTCATAGTTTCCCTCTAACAAAATCACTGTTTACTAACTAACTCAAGTCTAGATTCCACAAAATTTCAGCCCGCAGGTAGTGGCAAGCAGGCTTTGTGCTGCTGTGCTACCCCGAGAGGATCGAGTTCTCACCAGCATACAGCAGTGAGTTGACTGCCTGCCCGGGCAGACCCAAGCAATCTTCAAGGCAAGTAATTAATACTAACTTTAGTGGTTAATCTTACCAGAATGCGTCTGCCCCCTACAAGCTCAACCTCATTAAACTGCTCGAATCTTCCTTGATCTGGTGGGGCGCTCCCCAAATCACAATGACTTATCGGGGCAGATCCCCCGATCGGGTAAAATATTGGCAGTACGCAGACAACAATAGCTATAGGTCAACAGCCGAACGCAATAGGGCTCGGTGAGCGCGGCGTTCGGCTAGTAGGGATTTGATAACGCGAGCGATCGCAACTTCAACACTCCTGCCGGCGTGGCGAGGCCCAAAAATTGGCGCGGCCAATTAGTCCCGATGGCCTTAAGAAAAAAGTAAATTGAGTCTAACGTCACATTCTCTTTCTTTATAACTCTGTATCGTGAAGGACAAGCAACAAATGTACAGCCCAAGCATATCTGGTGTGGCGGCCAACTCAGAATCAGGCAGCCGCATCTTTGTTTACGAAGTGGAGGGTATGCGTCAGAGCCAAGCAACTGACCAAATAAGTAACCCGATTCGCCGTAGCGGTAGCGTATTTATCTCCGTGCCCTACGATCGCATGAATCAGGAAATGCGTAGAATTGCTCGGATGGGTGGCAAAATTATCAGCATCCGCCCCTCAAACAGCGCTCCCGAAACAAATGGCAAAGTCGCACCAGAAGCAGGGCTACAGAGTCAGAAATCTGGAGAAAAAACTAAGCCCATGACTCAAGCCAAGGAAAAAGTTCAGGTTCCTGTTAACCTCTACAAACCGGCCAATCCCTATATTGGTAAGTGCATTTCTACAGAAGAATTAGTCAGAGAAGGTGGCGAAGGCACAGTCCGCCACGTCACTTTTGACATTTCTGGAGGCAATTTGCACTATCTCGAAGGTCAAAGTATCGGGATTATTCCCGATGGCACGGATAAAAACGGCAAACCTCACAAAATTCGACTTTATTCGATCGCCTCCACCCGTCACGGCGACCACCTCGACGACAAAACAGTCTCTCTGTGCGTCCGCCGCCTAGAGTACAAACACCCGGAAACTGGCGAACAAGTGTTCGGTGTTTGTTCGACTTTTCTCACCGGTTTGCAACCTGGAGATGATGTCAAAATCACCGGCCCCGTAGGCAAGGAAATGCTCTTGCCCGACGACGAAGAAGCCACCATTATTATGATGGGTACCGGTACGGGGATTGCTCCTTTCCGGGCTTATTTGTGGCGGATGTTTAAAGAAAACAATCCCGATTACAAATTCAAAGGTTTAGCTTGGCTGTTCTTGGGAGTTGCTTACACTCCTAACATTCTCTATAAAGAAGAGTTGGAGCAATTACAGCGCGAGTTCCCCGATAATTTCCGCTTGACTTATGCCATCAGCCGCGAGCAAAAGAATGCTGACGGCGGCAAGATGTACATTCAAAACCGGATTCAAGAGAACGCTGAGCAATTGTGGGAATTAGTTCAAAAGCCGAATACTCACACTTATATCTGCGGTTTGAAGGGTATGGAAGGCGGAATTGATGAAGGAATGTCTGCGGCGTCTGGCAAGCACGGTGTTGACTGGGCTGGCTATCAGAAACAGTTGAAGAAAGAACACCGTTGGCACGTTGAAACTTATTAATGTGTTACCTGATTTAATCTGATTTGTAGGGTGGGCTGGGCTCGCCCTACAATTGTTTTAAACAGTTTTTATTTTTGAGAAGCTTGAACAACCCACAAAAAGTGTACAATATACAGTAAGCTCACCGAAAAAGGGAGATAACTGACATGGTTATAACTTCTACCCAAAAACTCACCTTTGAAGAATATCTGAACTATCAGGGAGAATCAGGTGTTTGTTATGAATTATATCGGGGCAATCTGATCGAAATGCCAACACCTACAGCAATACATATCAAAATTTGTGAATTTTTAGTTTATCAGTTCCGGCGCTTCTTTGCAGCACACAACCTACCGCTAGTTGCAATTGTGACTACTGCAGTCCGAACTGAGGAAAACTCTTCTCGCATTCCTGATGTGGTGATTTGCACTCAGAGTCTGTGGGAACAAGTCTGCGCGCAGCCTGGTTCCGCAGTGCTAGATTTTGAAGAAAAACCGCTGTTAGTTATCGAAGTTACCAGTCAAAATTGGCGGGACGACTACATTCGCAAACGGGCAGAATATGACTTAATTGATATCCCTGAATATTGGATTGTAGACCCAAATCAACCGAAAATACGAGTATGCAGTCGCCCGGAAAATGAAGGCAGTTATTCTCATCAGGAATTTTTGCCGGGACAGCAAGTTCAGTCTGTACAGTTCGCTGAATTTATTTTATCGGTTAATGAAGTGCTATGTCCGCCCCTAGTTGAAGATTTAATTCGAGAAGAACAAGCACAGCTACAGCAACTAGGACAGCAAAATGAGCAACTAGAACAGCAAAATGAGCAACTAGAACAGCAAGTTAATGCCGAAAGGCAGCGGGCAGAAAGATTGGCGCAGCGGCTGCGAGAAATGGGGATAGAGATGGATACAGAACTTTAAATTGCCATGTAAAATCTGGATTAATTAGTCATGTAGATCCCGGACTTTTTTAAGAAGTCGGGTCTCTGGGTATTCAGTGAAGCCACGGTTATCATACAATGATTCTAGATGAAGTGAGTTTCAACGGGTCAAAGTCGTGGCTTTCAAAATTGGTTTGCTAGGTTTGGGTACAGTTGGCGCGGGAACAGCAGAGATTTTGCTCTCCCCAGATGGTCGCCATCCGCTGTTGCAGGAATTGGAAATTTATCGGGTGGGAGTGCGCGATATTTCTCGAACTCGGTCTTTACAATTGCCAGAAAATGTGCTGACAACTGACCTAGAAGCGATCGCAACTGACCCGGAAATTGATATTGTAGTAGAATTGATTGGCGGATTGGAACCGGCGCGATCGCTCATTTTACAGGCTATTGCCAGTGGCAAGCACGTCGTCACTGCCAACAAAGCAGTTATCGCCCGCTACGGGAATGAAATCTTCGAGGCCGCCAACAAAAAAGGCGTTTACGTAATGCTAGAAGCTGCTGTCGGCGGCGGCATTCCAGTCATTCAAACCCTCAAACAATCCTTAGTTGCAAACCGCATTAAAAGTGTCACCGGCATCGTCAACGGCACAACTAATTACATCCTGACGCGGATGCAAACAGAAGGCGCAGACTTTGCCGAAGTGCTCGCCGACGCTCAGCAATTAGGTTATGCTGAAGCTGACCCCACAGCAGATGTAGATGGATTAGATGCTGCCGATAAAATTGCTATTTTAGCCTCGCTAGCTTTTGGCGGACGCATCAAATTAGCTGATGTTCACTGCGAAGGTATCAGAAAAGTTAGTGCGGCTGATATTGACTACGCCGACAAGCTGGGATTTGTGATTAAATTGTTGGCTATTGCTCAAGAAACCTCCCACTACAATGGCAAGCAAGCGGAGGGAGAAAGCGAACTGCTGTCAATTCGAGTGCATCCTAGTTTTGTGCCGAAAACTCATCCGCTAGCCAATGTCAACGGGGTTTACAATGCAATTTTAGTCGAAGGAGAGCCGATCGGGCAATTGATGCTGTACGGGCGCGGCGCCGGTGCAGGCCCCACAGCTAGCGCCGTAGTATCCGACATCCTGAATGTCGCGGCCATCCTGAAAACCGAAACTGTTCCCATTCCTCATCCTTTGCTGAGTTGCAGTCACCAACACTACTGCAAAATTGCTCCGATGCAGGAACTTGTTACTCGCTTTTATGCCCGTTTTCTGACGCGCGATACTCCGGGGGTAATTGGCAAACTCGGCACTTGTTTCGGCAACCACAAAGTTAGTTTGGAATCAGTTGTGCAGACGGGAATTCACGGCGATTTAGCAGAAATTGTCGTCGTGACTCACGATGTTACGGAAGGTAATTTTCAACAAGCACTCGATGAAATTAGCGCGATGGAAGCAGTCGATAGTATTGCTAGCACGTTGCGAGTTTTGTAAAAGTGATTTGCTAGGGGCGGGTTGCACATAGAATATTTGCTAATAATTGAGAATCTATAAAACCCGCCCCAACCCAAGCATAAATCAGAATGTACCGGGTGCTTGTAGGGGCTGGTTTTACAAACAATAATTGCCTGAAACAAACAATCTCGAAAACCCGCCCGAACAGAACCATAAATCATCATGTACATTTTCCGATGCGATGCAAATTTCGGGTTGACGTAGGTTATCGGTGGTGGGGGGCGGGTTTATCTAGATTGTCGGTAATCGTTAGATATGGTTGGTGAACCCGCCCCGACCAAATCTGGGTAAAGGTATTTTGCAAAAATACCGGGTTTTCCCCCCACAAGCAGTTAAAAATGAGATTTGGGATGAAAATAACAAAATCAGATTTTGTCGATCGCCAAACGGGAAGGCACTTGCTAGATTCCCTGTATGAAAAGTTTGCCAAACCCCAACTGCACGATACTTTTAAACCCAATAACCCGTCTATTTACATTCGGCATGAAGAAGGGCAAGTTATTGATGGAAATTATATCATAAAACAAGTGTTTGAAGACTCTCGCACTGGTTTTTATGCTGAAAGTCGCGTTCCTATTTCTGGCAATAATCCGCCTGTGTTCGTGATTCGCGGATATGGTTCTTGGTATCCTTTCGAGCGCGTTTTGGAAGATACGCCAGATGTATTTATGGCACAACTAGAACGCCAGTTAAAATCGGCGCAAACAGTGGGTGCGATTGATTGGATCAAGCAGCAATTTTACAGGGGAAATCCGCCAGATGTCATCGGAGAAAGTTTGGGTGGCAAAGTTGCTCAGCAAATAGCAGCAAAATACCCGGATTATATTAGATCTACTGTAATTTTTAATTCTTTGGGCGTTTCGGAAAAGTTAGCTAAAACTTGCACGGCTAATAATGTTTTTCACTACTTTACTTTAGGCGAAAGGTATGCTTTCTGGGCAAATGAAGGCGATTACATACCGGGAACGATTTTTGTGATTTCCCACAAAGGCAACAACTGTTGTTATAAAATCGAAGAGGCGATCGTCCGAATGGCGCGTTTTGAAGGCAAGTTTCAGAAAAGACGAGCCCTGGTGGTAGTATTGGCTCAGTTGCTTTTGGTAAATAGACACAATGCGATCGTCCTCAACAAACGAAAGCCAGTAGTCGTTCAGATCGATCGCACTCAATTGCAAATTTTCCGAAAAAAGCGCTTTGTTTAAACTCAGACAGAATTGCTTCAGGCCGCAGATGGCTGATTTTCCCGCGCTGCGACTGCCAGAAGCAGACAAAGTGCTGCGATCGCTTTTTCCCATTCTTGCTTTACAGCGGTGGGTTGAACCTCATCAAAGGCGCTAACTAAACGAGGGATCGATCGTTCTAATGCCTGTCTGGGAATTGATTTGTGCAGTTCAACTAAACGAGTTAAACTTTCTTGATTCTTCAAAAAACCGACTACCCATTTCGTAGTATGATCGGGACTGTCAGGGACGTTTTTAATTCCGAGTTCTGTTTGCAACCAGTCGTAAAAAGGCGGCAGCTTTTGAGCTAAAACAGTTCCAGCAGTTGGCAAAGTTTCTTTGAGTAAAGCAGTATCGAGACTTCCCAATAATTGATTGAATTCCGGTGAATCTAGCAAGCTGGTTAATGGCAGTGAAAGCAGGGCTTCAGAAGCAGCAGGGGATACATTTAAAGTCCGCGAAAATGTTTGCAGCATTGGAAAGTCTCTGGTAGAGATGACTTTTTTAGCCTAACAATCACGCGAATCAATGAATATGAGCTACCTCATATTAGCAAAATTGTAAGATCTCGATCGCCAAACAAGCATCTAAATCTAGCTGTCTGCATCTGCGGTTAATAATTTGCCATTAAATATTCTACACAAATTCTCCCTTAGCAACCATCACCACCTTACCACCCACCAAAACTGCTATTTCCCCTTCATTTTGGGCTGCTTGTAATAACAGCAAAGAAGGTCGATCGATTTCATAACCCTGCTCAACTCTGACATCAATCTTTGCTTCCCCATAATAATCATGTTCTACCAAGTATCCCGCCAAACAGCCGTTAGCACTGCCAGTCGCCGGATCTTCTGGAATTCCTAATGAATGGGCAAAAACTCGCACGCTTAAATCATTAATGTCGCTGTTAGTTTCTGGGCAAAATATCAAAATTTCTTTTGCTTCCATTGGATCAACTAGCTCAAAATATTTATCTAAATTGACTTGAGCTTTTTTGAGCGAGGCGAGAGTTTTTAACGGGACAATTATAAACGGCACCCCCGTAGAAACTTCTTGAATTGGGAAGTTGGCATCAATTTCATCTGGTTCTAAATTCAGGACATTTGCCAGACTTGCGGCTGATAAAACTTGACCAAAACTAGGCTGGTTTTGTCGCATCCACAAAATATCTGCCGATTCATTGTGATAATTAAAAGTAACGGGAATTTGACCGACGGCTAGATTGAGAATTACTCGATCGACCTTTTGGCGAATAATCTCTTGCTGCAACACAAATGCAGTGCCCAAAGTCGGATGACCGGCAAAGGGCAATTCCTTCTTGGGCGTGAATATCCGCACGTCATAGCCGCCATCTCGCGGATCGGGCGATCGAATAAACGTAGTTTCTGAATAATTGATTTCCCTCGCTATCAGGAGCATTTGGGCCTCAGATAGTTCGGCAACTCCCGCACCGCAAAATACAGCTAGCTGGTTGCCAGCATACTTTGACTCCGCAAACACGTCAACTATATAAAAATTCATAATTATGCCTTTGGTAAAAGTCGATCGACAACTGATATTTTCTTGTTACCAGGCTCTGCCTGGTAACACAGATCCAGAGGCTCCGCCTCGCTACTTCAAACAGCGAATTGCTTCCAACATTCCCCTCGCTTTATTGAGCGTTTCTTCGTACTCCATATCCGGGTTAGAATCTGCCACCAAACCAGCACCTGCTTGCACAGAAACCGAATGTTTATCGCCACCTAAAGAACGAACAACCATAGTCCGAATTGCGATCGCACTATTCAACTGCCCCTCAAAATCATAATACCCATAAACCCCAGAATACGGCCCCCGGCGACAACCTTCCAACTCGTGCACAATCTCCATCGCCCGAATCTTCGGAGCACCGCTAACCGTACCCGCAGGAAAACCAGCTTTCAACAAATCCCAAGCTGTCTTATCCTGGGCCAATTCTCCCACCACATTGCTCACAATGTGCATGACGTGAGAATAACGCTCAATTTCCATTAATTCGTCAACTTTTACAGTACCGTTTCGGCAAACTCTTCCTAAATCGTTCCTGCCCAAATCAACTAACATGACGTGCTCCGCAATTTCTTTCGGATCTTGCAGCAATTCAGCAGCCAAAGCATCATCTTCTTGAGGAGTTTTACCCCGGCGGCGAGTGCCGGCAATCGGTCGCAAAGTTGCAATCTTCTTACCATCAGCAGTGTTTTCTGCCTTCACCATAATTTCGGGACTCGATCCGATAATCTGCCAATCTCTGAAATGAAAATAAGCCATGTACGGAGAAGGATTAATCAGACGCAAAGATCGGTAAAGTGCAAAAGAATCGCCGCTGTATTCAGCCTCTAGTCGCTGCGAAATAACTACTTGAAAAATATCTCCTGCTTTGATATAATCCTTAGCCTTTAAGACATTGGCACAATACTTTTCACGGGTAATATTGCTAGTGTAAGCCAATTCTGTATTTCCGGTTGTGGAACGGGCATCTTGCCCGTTATTGGGAGGTGTCCATTCTATTAGAGTAGATTGCCGGGAAAGCGGCGATTGCAGCTTCTGAACTAACTTGCCAACGCGATCGCACGCTTGCTGATAAGCCTCGGCCAAATCAACCCCAACCTCCCGCAAATCCGCATAGGCGACAGCCCAAATTTTCCGCTTCACCTGGTCGAAAATCAGCAAATTATCAACCTGCATCCACAACCCATCCGGCAAATCATTCTCGCTGGCTGGATACACTGGAACTCGCGGTTCTATCCACTTAATTAACTCGTAACCCCAAAAACCGAATAGCCCGCCAATTCCCGGCGGTAACTGCGGCAATTTCACCGGTTGATAAGACTCCAAACATTCAGTTAAAGCTACAAACGGATCGCCGGTAAATACTTTTTCGGAACCATCGCGGTAAACTTGAGTTGTGCGATCGCCCCTTGCCTCCAAAATCCACAACGGATCGCATCCTAAGAAACTATAACGCCCAAGTTTTTCCCCACCTTCCACCGACTCCAGCAGAAAACTGTAAGGTTGACCCGCACAAACCCGATACCACGCAGACACCGGCGTATCCAAATCAGCAACCCATTCTTGATACACGGGTACAAAATTGCCTTGTTTCGCCAGTTCCGAAAATTGTGAGAAATCGGGGAATATCATATATATCAGAAGGAAGAAGGAAGAAGGAAGAAGGAAGAAGGAAGAAGGAAGAAGGAAGAAGGAAGAAGGAAGAAGGAAGAAGG
>NZ_JAUBRC010000029.1:0-42906 GCF_036701635.1 Microcoleus sp. N9_B4
GAGAGTTCAGCCTTGTGGCTGGAAACGCTATGTACGGGCTTTCACCGTGATTTACGTTTCAACGAATCGCACTAATCCTTCCGATACAACCCGAATTGATATCAGTCCTCAAATCGCGTGTAAAGATTTTTAATCTTTTATCAAGATGTTTATCTCAATGTGAAGGAATTGGGAACTCTTATAACATCTTGTGTGTTGTAACTTATGACACTACTGTATTAAGTTATTGTGGTCAAATATAAAATAATCATTAAGCCGATGGCTCAGAGGGTGCTTTTCGTCTATCGGCTTGAAACACCAAGACCAGCTTTTCGCTATGCCCGCCCATTAGTGCGTATTTACGCTCAACGAGGTTTTATGACTCCAGTCATGTTACGCCAACTCTGGTCATTAATTGAGACCACCCAAGCTACTCTGTTAGTCAATTTAGACGATGCCACCCTGGTACAGTGGCTGCTGAAACAGTTAAAGACGAACTCTGCGCTCAATGGCAAAGAAGCAGATTTGTTGGACGAATACATCCAGTCTCGGCTGTCCCTAATCCGCGATTTAGCTGAGCAGCGGCTCGCACCAGAGCTACTGTGAGCGAATTCAATCAAAATCGGATAAATATTCCAGGGAAGGGCGATGATCGCTCGCGCTGGGCAGAAATAGCAGAAAAGAAACCGGGTTTCAGGGATAAATCTTAGGTTTGACGACCAGACCTCCAGCCAGAAACCGGGTTTCTAACTCTGGGCTCCCAGCTTGCTCAAAAAAAAACAGGCGGGTAGTCGGTGCACTTGTCGCTGTGCAGAACCGGATGCAGAACGGCTAATTTGAAACCGGAAGCTGTGTAGATCGCCGATCGCCACAGTTCTGACAGCTACAAGGTAGGATTGTCAGGAAAGCGTTCTATTAAAATCTATGCGTAAATGGGGATTTCTGCTACTAGCAAGTGTGTTGTTTGTGGCACCGTTGGCGTCTTGTAGGGATCGATCGGCACAAACCGGACAAACAACAGCAACAACTGCAGCAGGCGGCAACTCGCAACAAGGTTCCAGCCGGATAGATACAATTGTCAGCCGCGGCAAACTGATTTGTGGCATCAGCGGCGAACTACCGGGTTTTAGCTTTGTAGACGAAAAAGGCAAATATTCGGGACTGGATGTGGATGTGTGCAGGGCTGTCGCAGCAGCAATATTTGACGATCCCGAAAAAGTCGAGTACCGAAAACTCAACGCTAAAGATAGATTTACAGTTTTGCAGGCGGGAGAAATCGATATTCTCAGCCGAAATACCACCTACACCGCGAGTCGCGACAGCACTACCGGACTGGAATTTGCCCCGGTGATCTTTTATGACTCTCAAAGCATCATGGTCAAAAAAGACAGCGGCATCAAAAGTTTAAAAGATTTTGCGGGCAAATCTATCTGCGTGCAGACAGGTACGAGCACGGAACAAAATTTGTCCGATCAAATGCGAAAAATAGGAGTTAAATACACTCCTGTCGTGTTTGAAGATGTGAATTCTACCTTTGCTACCTATCAAGAAGGTCGCTGTCAAGGTGTTACTGCCGATCGATCGCAGCTAGTCTCGAAGCGCACAACTCTGCCGAATTCCGAGAATAATGTTGTTTTGCCGATCGTGATGTCAAAAGAACCCTTAGCCCCAGCGGTGAAAAGCGGCGATCCTAAATGGTCAGACGCAGTGAAATGGATTATTTTCGCGGCGATTGAAGCTGAAGATTTGGGAATAAATTCGGGAAATGTAGACCAAATTGTGGCAAGCACTACAGACCCGAACGTCAAACGTTTGCTAGGAACAGAAGGAGATTTAGGTAAAGGTTTGGGACTCCCGAACGACTACGCCGTCCGCGTTGTTAAGAAAGTGGGGAATTACGGGGAAATGTACGATCGCAACCTCGGCCCAAAAAGTACACTTAAGTTAGAACGGGGTCAAAACAGACTCTGGAAAGATGGCGGTTTGCTTTACTCGCCGCCGTTCCGCTAATTTTAGTTAACTGTTGACTGTTGACTGTTGACTGTTGACTGTTGACTGTTGACTGTTGACTGTTGACTGTTAACTGTTGACTGTTGACTGTTGACTGTTGACTGTTAACAGTTAACCAACAAGATATTTAGACAGCAAGGTAATCCGCGCTTACCCGGCTTGTAAGGTGCTTGCTAGGTGTACCCTACAAGATATTTTAGGCAGGCTAAAGTTAGGTGTAGTGTGCTCTACATTAAACAGTTATGAACCCAGAACCTCAACCGGGCAAATCCCAGAAATTGCCCAAATTTAAAGATATATCAAAACTGCTGCGGGACGATCGCTTCTGGAAAATAGCCGGACAGGCGATCGCCCTAATTTTAGTAATAGTTGTGATCGCGATTCTCTGGGACAATCTCAGTGCCAATTACTCGCAACTAGGGATTGCATTTGGATTTGAATTTCTAAATTCTCAAGCATCTTTTGATATCGGCGAAAGTGTCATTCCCTACAGTCCCGAAAACACTTACAGACAAGCTTATTTTGTCGGTTTAATCAACTCACTGCGCGTGATGGGTATCGGCATTGTTTTTGCAACAGTTGCGGGTTTAACTGTAGGAATTGCGCGCCTTTCGGACAATTGGCTGCTGCGGAATTTGGCTGGCTTGTATGTGGAAATTTTACGAAATACGCCGTTATTGCTGCAATTATTTTTCTGGTATTTTGCAGTTTTCATTTCCCTGCCCAAACTAGAAGACAATCAGCAGATGAGGGGGCCGATTTACTTGACAAATCGCGGCATTGCTGTACCTTGGCCTGTGGCTTTGCCGGGTTTTGAGATTTGGTTGATTTTGCTAACTATCGGAGTTTTGGCTGCCGCTGGGCTGTGGATGTGGCGGGCGCGGGTGATGTTGGAAGAAGCTAAGCCGGGAAGACAGTTGTTTTGGGCTCTAGGTGCGATCGGGCTAAGTGCAATCTTAGCTTGGATTATCACCAAAAATCTGCCTTTTCGTCTAGATTTCCCGCGCCTGACACCAGCATTGCAACTCGAAGGAGGATTAAAATTAACTCCAGAATTTGCAGCATTGGTGACAGGACTCAGCTTGTATACTGGCAGTTACATTGCAGAAATTGTCCGGGCCGGAATTCAGTCAGTATCGAAAGGCCAGTGGGAAGCGGGAAAGTCTTTGGGGCTGAAGTCTGGAACAATGATGCGGATGGTAATTTTGCCGCAAGCTTTGCGGGTGATTGTGCCGCCTTTAACCAGTCAGTATCTGAATTTAGCTAAGAATTCGAGTTTAGCGGTTGCGGTTGCTTATCCCGACGTTTATTTTGTGGTGGGCTCTCCGACGCTGAATCAGACCGGAAGGGCGATCGAAGCAATGTTAATTATCATGGTAACATACCTAACAATTAGTTTGATAGTTTCTCTGTTCATGAATTGGTACAATAAAACCGTACAAATCAAGGAGAGGTAAACAACAGTTGACAGTTGATAGCGAGGTCAGAAGTTAACTTATAATATCTCGAACTAAAGTTGAAATGACTTACAAAGATTTTAACTTAAAAACAGTAACAAAAAATTTCGGTTTGACGATTGGCGATCGAATCGATCTGTTCGCTACTGTGCCCGAATTAGAACCAAGTTCCTTACTTGTAGAAGTTCTAAAAGAGAACGTACCCATAGCCTTAAGCAGCAATACGGACAAATCTCGATCGTCCATGATTACCGCACCGATTTTAATAGAACTTAGAAAACTGTTCAACCATCAAATTGGTATTTTTTGTGGAATAGATTTTACAGTTAATCCCGAAAAAGGATTAAATGGAAATTGCGATTTTTTGATTAGTCGTTCTTCACACTTATTAATTCTTACCGCACCAGTAGTTGCGATCGTAGAAGCACAAAACGAAGATATTAATGCAGGCTTGGGGCCATGCGTCGCAGAAATGTTGGCAGCTAGAATATTTAATGAATGCGAAGGCAACAAAAATGCCACAATAATTTATGGGGCTGTTACTAGCGGTCAGACCTGGAGATTTTTAAGACTTAAAGAACAAGTCATTGAAATTGACTTGACCGAATATTACCTAATAGATGTCAATAAAATATTAGGAATTTTAGCAAGTGCAATTCAGCAAGCAATCTAAAATCTAAAATATGGAAACTATCCCTGTATTACCGCCCCCAGCCACCGAATCGCCTACCCCTTGGAATTGGGCGCGCAAAAATTTATTTAGTACCTGGTACAACAGCCTTCTGACAGTAGTTTGCCTAATTATCGCCTTCCAAACTATTAAAGGAATTATCGTTTGGGCAACTACAAAAGCTCAATGGCGCGTATTAGAAGCCAACTTGCCGCTATTTTTCGCCGGCAGATTTCCCCGCGAATCCTACTGGAGGCTGTGGATAGTAACGGGGATAATTGCCTTGTTGGGAGGATTAACTTGGGGAAACATTCAGCGGCAAGAACGTCTTTGGAATCCGCCTTTACTAATTATACTTGGTGCTGCGGTTGTGGGTGCGGTCATTTCGCCGATCGACCTAACCTCTCGCCTCTACCTCTTAGGAATTATTCTCGCAGCCGCCGCCAGCTATGTCATCGGAAGGCAAATTCACCCCAACCCCCCCTCGCCCCCCCTTAACAAGGGGGGGTTGGGGGGGGTTAGCTGGATGCCGGGAATTTGGGCTCTTTCCTTCCCCATAATTTTGTGGCTAATTAAAGGCGGGTTAGGTTTGACTGAAGTGTCAACAAATGATTGGGGCGGTTTAGTATTGACACTGTTTTTAGCAGTTATTAGTATTGTGCTTTCCTTTCCTTTAGGGGTGTTGCTAGCACTCGGCAGACAAAGTTCTTTGCCAGTTGTGAGATTGTTATCAACATTATACATTGAAATTATTCGCGGTTTACCATTAATTGGCATTTTGTTTTTAGGTCAAGTGATGCTGCAACTCTTTTTGCCGCCCGAATATCCGAAATTAGATAGAGTAATTAGAGCCATTGCTGGATTAACGTTATTTAGTGCGGCATACTTGGCGGAAAACGTGCGCGGTGGCTTGCAAGCCGTACCCAGGGGACAAATAGAAGCAGCTAGGTCGATCGGACTCAATACACCCCTGCTTACAATTCTCATTGTACTGCCTCAAGCACTGCGAATAGTCATTCCTGCGATCGGCGGTCAATTCATCGGATTATTCATGGATACATCCCTGCTATCTCTATTCGGAATGTTAGAATTAATCGGAATATCCCGCGCAGTTTTAGCCAATCCATCCTATGTCGGCAGATACGCCGAAGTTTACATATTCGTCGGCATCATTTATTGGGTATTTTGCTACTCAATGTCCCTAGCAAGCCGCAAAATAGAGCGAACTTTAGGAGTAAGCCAGCGCTAAAAACTCATCTGCGTTTATCTGCGTTTATCTGCGTTCATCTGCCTTCATTTGCGGTAAAAAACAATTATGGAAACTCAACCCACAATCCCAGAACAAGTAATCGTAGCAGAAAACGTCCACAAATGGTACGGACAATTTCACGTACTGCGCGGCGTCAGCATGACCGTCAACCGGGGCGAAGTAGTTGTCGTGATGGGGCCCTCCGGTTCAGGTAAATCGACATTTATTCGCACATTCAACGCATTAGAAGAATACCAACAAGGTAAAATTACGATCGACGGAATCGAACTTTCCCACGACTTACGCAACATCGAGACAATTCGCCGCGAAGTAGGAATGGTGTTTCAGCAATTCAACCTGTTTCCCCACTTATCAGTTTTGCAAAACGTCATGCTAGCGCCAGTATGGGTGCGCCGCTGGCCCAAGAAAAAAGCTGAAGAAGTGGCGATGCAATTGTTAGAAAGAGTGGGAATTTTGGAACAAGCAAAAAAATATCCCGGACAGTTGTCTGGGGGACAGCAGCAGCGCGTCGCTATTGCACGTTCTCTAGCCATGCAGCCTAAAATCATGCTGTTTGATGAACCGACATCAGCATTAGACCCGGAGATGGTGCGGGAAGTTTTAGATGTAATGCGAAATTTGGCTCAAACAGGAATTACAATGGTGGTGGTGACTCACGAAGTCGGGTTTGCACGCGAAGTTGCCGATCGCATTGTATTGATGGATGGCGGCGTTTTAGTTGAAGAAGCCCAACCAGAAGAGTTTTTTCAGCACCCGAAGGAAGAACGCACCCGCAAGTTTTTATCTCAGATACTGTAACAGATTTTCAAGTTTAATCGGTGGGTTTTGCAACGGTAGCAGCCGTAAAAGTCCGCACAATTAAGGTAAAATAAAAGAGTCTACAATAACTCTCTATTTGGCTGAGATAGCTTGCAATGCCATCCACAAAAACTCTGCCGTTAGTTAAAGACTCGGAACGCCTAGAAAGTCGCCTCAAAGAAATCCCGGCGGTTCCTGGTGTATATTTAATGCGAGACGAGAGCGATCGCATCCTTTACATCGGCAAATCCAAAAAACTCCGAAACCGCGTCCGTTCCTACTTCCGCGAAAGCCAAAATCTCAGTCCCCGCATCGCGATGATGGTGCAGCAAGTGCGCGAAATTGAATTCATCGCCACCGACACCGAAGCAGAAGCTTTAGCCTTAGAAGCAAACCTCGTAAAACAGCACCAACCTTACTTTAATGTCCTCCTCAAAGATGATAAAAAATATCCTTATTTGTGCATAACTTGGTCGGAAGAATACCCGCGCATTTTTATCACCCGCAAACGCCGCGCAGGTAGTGCAAAAGACCGCTATTACGGCCCCTACGTTGATACAGGGGCGCTGCGGAGTACGCTGCATTTAATTAAGCGGATTTTCCCGCTGCGGCAGCGCCCTCAACCGCTATTTAAAGACCGTCCCTGTTTGAACTACGACATCGGGCGCTGCGTTGGCGTTTGTCAAGGGTTAACTTCGCCGGAAGAATATCGAAAAATCATCCAAAAAGTAGCAATGATTTTCCAGGGAAGGACTGAGGAATTGCTCGATATTTTGCAGCCCCAAATGGAAGAGGCAGCCGAAGATTTAAACTTTGAAACGGCGGCGCGCATTCGCGACCAAATTAAGGGTTTGCAGTCTTTAAGTGCGGGTCAAAAAGTGTCTTTGCCCGACGATACGGTTTCCAGAGATGCGATCGCACTTGCAGCAGACACCCAGCACGCTTGCGTTCAATTATTCCAGATTCGTGCCGGTCAATTAGTCGGAAGATTGGGATTTATGGCGGAAATACCCTCCCAACCCCCCCTTGCAAAGGGGGGGCAAGAGTTATCTGAATCTCTTGTAAAAAATGGGCAAGAGTTATCTGAACTTTCTCTTTCCTCCCCCCCAAGCCTTGGGGGGGAACGAGGGGGGGTAGAGGCCGGAGCGATTTTACAGCGGGTGTTGGAAGAACACTATCAAAATGTCGAATCCGTAGAAATTCCCAGCGAAATTTCAGTGCAGTACGAATTGCCAGAAGCGGAAATATTAGCAGATTGGTTGAGCAACCGTAAGGGACGAAAAGTTACGATTTTGACGCCGCAGCGGCAAACTAAGGCTGAGTTGATTGAGATGGTGGAACGCAATGCTGAGTATGAATTGGCGAGAATGCAAAGATTGAGCGATCGCAATTCTCAAGCAATGCAAGATTTAGCAGAAATTCTCGATTTGCCAGAAGTTCCTCGCCGCATTGAAGGTTACGATATTTCTCACATTCAAGGTTCTGACGCCGTAGCTTCCCGCGTGGTATTTATTGACGGTTTGCCGGCCAACCAGCACTACCGCCACTACAAAATTAAAAATCCTGAAATTAAATCGGGTCATTCTGATGATTTTGCTAGTTTAGCAGAAGTTATCGGTCGCCGATTCCGAGGATTGAAGGAAGAAGAAAGTTCGGCAACGGATTTTATAACGGATTTAACGGATAGAACGAATAAGGAAGAAGAATTTAGCGATTTAGGAAAATCGGAAAAAATCAGCAATTTATCCTCCGTTTCTCGTACTATTTCGGACAAACCGGACTTAATTATGATAGATGGCGGCAAAGGTCAACTGTCAGCAGTTGTGGCTGTTTTGCGGGAGATGAATTTGCTAGAAGAGTTGCGCGTTGTCAGTTTGGCAAAGCAGCGAGAGGAGATATTTTTGCCGGGGGAATCTTTGCCGCTGCAAACTAATTCTGAGCAACCGGGCGTACAATTATTGCGCCGGGTGCGGGATGAGGCGCACAGATTTGCTGTGAGTTTTCACCGCGATCGAAGAAGCGAGAGAATGAAGCGATCGCGCCTTGATGAAATTCCCGGATTGGGACACCACCGACAAAAACAATTGTTGGCACATTTTCGGTCGATCGACTACCTCCGTTTAGCGACTCCCCAACAGTTGGCAGAAGTTTCTGGGATTGGCCCGCGTCTGGCGCAGCAAATTTACGATTATTTCCACCCGTAAAGTCTTACGCAGCGTGGGATACGGGGATTTTTGGGGCGAGGAGGGCGCTAGTCCCGATTCAGCCACTGTGAGGCAGGTATTCAAAAATTTTGCACAGGCCTATTGCAATCCCCAGAGACTTGTGGTATGTTTAGTTTCTGTGCGCGGGCATAGTTTAGTGGTAAAACTTTAGCCTTCCAAGCTAACTATGCGGGTTCGATTCCCGCTGCCCGCTTCTATCTATAAAAACCTCAAACCCACGATAAATCAACGGTTTGAGGTTTTTTATTGCTGCTTTTTTCGGTTGGTGATGAGTCAAGTTGACTAGAAATTGGATACAAATTGGATACAAAATGACTACGATTTGACTACGGAACGACCAAACTGAGTATCAACTGAGTATCAAATGACTACCCGATCGCCCTTTGTGGAGACAATCTGGAGATAAATGAATACAAATTGAATACAAAGCATACCTGTATTCAGTTTCAGCCGTTTAGCTTTGCAAGTATCTCTCAAAACGCCTCCACCTCTCAGCTTGTGGTGAGCTGGGTACAAGAATAATTAGGTAACATAGAGTGCCCTGATTTGGCAAGATTGTCGATCGAACTCAGCTTGAGTTATGACTGATTCGGAGTCGCATCAGTCACAAGGAGAGCCCGTGAAATATTTTTCAGTAGTAATGTATTTGCTGCGGGAACGGCAACAGTTTCTCGAAGAAATTCGCCAAGGTGTCAAGCTCAAATCAAAAATTTTCGGTTTGTTGATTTCTAGTACCGTATTTTTTGCCATTTACGGAGCGATATTAGGCGCATCTAGTACGTGGATGCAATGTCTGGTTTCAGCAATTAAGTTACCAGCACTTTACTTGCTGACGCTGATTATCTGCTTTCCCACACTGTACTTTTTTAATGTCATGTTTGGTTCAAAACGAACTTTTGAGCAGTATTTGACATTGTTGATGACAGCGATGGCGATGATTAGCGTTTTGCTGTTTGGATTTGCACCTGTTAGTTTGTTTTTCCTCATAAGCAGTACCAATTACAATTTTTATCTGTTGCTGAATGTTGCTATCATGGCAATCACCGGATTTTTGGGAGTAAGTTTCATTTATCAAGGAATGCACTTTCTTTCAGAACAAGATGCGGAAGGCAAAGACATCAGGCTAAATATTTTGCGCTTCTGGTTGGGACTTTATGCGTTTGTTGGCAGTCAATTGGGATGGACGCTGAGACCGTTTTTTGGCGCACCTGGACAAGCTTTTCAACTCTTCCGAGACCGAGAAAGCAATTTTTATATGAGTCTGTGGCAATCAATTATGTCTCTGGGAGGATCGTAATTAATCCATACTTAAGGAGATTGTAAATAGTGATACAAGCGGATTTGGATGATTTAAAAATTTCTGACAAGGAGTTGGAGGATTTGAGCGGCATAGCTTTGAGCGACGGTTTTGCAGCGGATTTTTACCGACCTGCTGCACTCCGGGACGGGAAAAAGCTGTTTTCTCTTTTGTTGAATGAGTTGCTGATATTTTGCCTGACATTAGTTGTTTCGCTGCCTGTTGCTTTACTGGCTAATAAACATGATGTTGGTTCATTTAGCGAGGCTGAGATATTTGTCCGGGTTGTACAAATAACTTTGGGTTTGTCGCTGGCGATTACTGTGGCTTGGAATGTCTATAGATGGCTTAAGGCCAAGCCTCTGGCAACGCTAGCGGGTCTGCTGGATGAAGTTGAGAAATATCATGAGGTGATTCAGGCTTTAGATATTATCGATCGCCTAACGGCGGCTGGCAATTTACAAGCCAATTTAATTAACCGAGGAGATGCAACTGAGGCCTTAAAAATTACTAGAGAAAGTTTAGTCTGTGCTTTGAAAACCGAGAGGATTCTCAGGGAAAATCAGCAATTTATCGGTCGCCGTTACGAGTTATTTGCTAATATTGAAAGTAATTTGGCTGCTTTGATGGCACTGGATGTGAGCGATCGGGCGACTGAATACGGGCGATTGTTGAATGAAGCTTTGGAAATTGGGATGAGCGTGCACAAAGAGGTAAGAAAGTTGCAAAATGGGCGTTAGAGTTGCTGGAGAGTTCCTGGTTTGTAGTAAAAGTAGTAACTGAGATATTGCACCATTTTTATGAACAGGCTTTCCGGCCTGTTCCACAAAAATTAAATTTTCTTGTGGGGTGGGCATCCTGCCCGCCCCTGAAAGGCTTATTGAAAATGGTGCAATATAGAAGTTACTACAAATTTTTTCCCACCGTAAATTTCAATCATCAAAAATATCCAACTGTTCGCCCTCCGACTCTTTTTTACCATCTTTTTTAACACCCTTTCGCAGCCCGATCGCAATTTTGCTATGTTTCTCAATCTGCTTCATCACCTGTCTCGCCCGGTCAATAACCGACGGCGGTAAACCAGCTAATCTACCCGCTTCAATTCCGTAAGATTTATCAGCACCTCCCGGCTGAACTTGGTGCAAAAATACGATTTGATCCGGTAATTCTTTCACTGTCACCTGATAATTGGCGACATTATCTAAAATAGAAGCTAACTCATTTAACTCGTGATAGTGAGTCGCAAAAATTGTCCGCGCCCGAATCTCAGTTGCTAAATATTCGGCCACAGACCAAGCAATCGAAAGTCCGTCAAAGGTTGCCGTTCCCCTGCCAATTTCATCTAACAAAACCAATGATTGCGGCGTCGCGTGATTGAGAATATTTGCAGTTTCGTTCATTTCCACCATAAACGTAGACTGACCGGTTGCCAAATCATCTACTGCGCCGACACGGGTAAAAATGCGATCGCAAATTCCCAAACTCGCAGCTTTCGCCGGCACAAAACTGCCCATCTGCGCCATTAACTGGATCAAACCCACCTGCCGCAAGTAGCAGCTTTTCCCGCTAGCATTCGGGCCAGTTAAAATAATTAAATCTGGGCGGTTTAGCGATTCTTCCCGACCCAAAAAAGCAGAATTAGGTACAAAAAATCCCGGCGGCAAAGACTTTTCCACCACAGGATGACAACCTTCAATAATTTTAATTTCCCGACTTTCTGTCATAGTCGGGCGGCAGTAATTCTGGTAAACTGCTACTTCTGCTAAACCGCACAAAACATCTGCCGCCGCCACCGCGCGGGAAACGTTGCGAATAATTTCGGCGTGTTCTCCTACCTCCGATCGCACTTTAGCAAAAATATCGTATTCCAATTGATTTAAATCTTCCCGCGCCGTCAGAATTCGCACTTCCCTTTCTTTTAATTCTTCAGTGCTATAACGTTCTTCATTGGTGAGAGTTTGCTTGCGGGTGTAGTCCTTCGGCACTTGGTCTACTTTCGATTTGGTAATGCTGATGTAATAGCCGAAAGCTTTATTGTAGCCTACTTTTAAATTAGTAATTCCGGTGCGTTTTCTCTCCGTTGCTTCTAAATTTGCAATCCATTCTTGGTCTGCTGATGCAGTGTGGCGCATTTCATCTAGCATGGCATTGATTCCCGCTCGAATCAAACCTCCTTCTTTTAAATGAATCGGCGGTTCGTCAACTAAATGAGCGTGAATTTTACTTGCTAATTCTTCTAAAATTGGCGGAACATTTTGCAGCGCTTTCAAATAGGGCGATCGCCCTTGGGCTGCGATCAAGGCTAATTCCGGCAGTTTTCCAAGAGAATCAGCTAAAGCGACCAAATCCCGAGCGCTAGCTGTGCCAGAACCAGCGCGACCTGTCAGTCTTTCGATGTCGTAAATTTGGCGCAGCAACTGCTGCAAATCTTGGCGCAGGGCGTTATTTTCTACTAATTCTTGAATCGTGTCGTGTCGGGCGCAAATGCCTTTAATGCTGAGCAAAGGTTGCAGCACCCAGCGGCGCAAAGCGCGGCCTCCCATTGCGGTGCTGGTTTTGTCTATAGCCCACAGCAGCGAACCGTGAAAAACTCCATCTCTCACTGTTTGAGTAATTTCGAGATTGCGGCGGGTTTGGTAATCGAGTATGAGAAAATCGGTGAGAGTGTAAGTGTGCAATCTTTGCAAAGAAACTGCTTTTTCCTTTTGAGTTTCTTCGAGATATTGCAGCAAACCGCCGGCGGCGCGGACTGCGAGGGAAAGGTGGCCGCATCCCATGCCTTCTAGCGATCGCACTTTGAACTTTTGCAGGATTCTCTGTTTTGCTTCGGACAAACTAAACGGAATTTGCGATCGCAAAGAATAGCAAAACGAATTCGGCAAACAATCGGGCAAATGCTCGGATTTCTCTCCGGGCCTCAACATAGTCACCAAATCCGGCGCATTATTCGGTACCAAGACTTCCGAAGGTTGCAAACGCAGCAATTCTAAGGTTAATTGTTCTAAACTGTCTGCTTGGGTAGTGACGAATTCTCCCGTAGAAATATCTGTATAAGCTAATCCCCAATGTTCCCCAGCGATGACAACTGCTGCTAAAAAATTATTTTGTCTGGGTTTGAGCATTCCGTCATCAGTCAAAGTTCCGGGAGTGAGAATGCGGGTAATTTCTCGCTTGACTTGGCGGCCTTCTTTGGCTGCAATCGAAGCATCTTCTACTTGGTCGCAAACTACTACAGCATAGCCTTTTTCTACTAACATTGAAGTGTAGCGATCGAGTGCGTGGTGCGGCACTCCTGTCATCGGCACTCTGCCAATTTCCTTGCCGCTTTCTTTACTCGTACAAACAAGTTCTAATTCCCGCGAAATTGTAACTGCATCTTGGAAAAAACACTCAAAGAAATCTCCAACTCGAAACAATAAAAGTGCGTGGGGATACTGTTCTTTCACTTCCACATACCGCTGCATCATCGGCGTTAGCTTGGTGAATTCTAGTAGGCGGTGGTCGGCATTGCGGATATTGGCTTGATGGGGGTCTGTTGGGGTAGATGCAGTGTAAGGCATAAAAGGCGATCGATAAATTTTAATCTTTAACAACTTTAGCGCAAGCTCGGCTTTTAGCTATCACTAATATACAATATTTGACGATTAATCCTCCTTAAGCAGGGTGCAGGATTCTCCTGATTGGGGTAAAGTGTTGAGCTATACAAAAGTCACGCACCCTGCTTAATAATTGATAAACC
The DNA here is from genome assembly GCF_036701635.1 of Microcoleus sp. N9_B4. Lineage (NCBI taxonomy): Bacteria > Bacillati > Cyanobacteriota > Cyanophyceae > Oscillatoriales > Microcoleaceae > Microcoleus > Microcoleus sp. N9_B4. The sequence continues at coordinate 13,446 of NZ_JAUBRC010000029.1, forward strand.
CGCTTTTACGTGAGAAGTTTTCGGTCCCTATTTATCTAAAGTGAGCCAAAATATCGGCTATAGTGAGGCGAAATGCAGAAATTTTATTGATTGTGAGAAGGAAGCGAGTGGCGATCGACAAAAACAATCTCAGCTATGTAGTTGTTAGCTGTTATAGCAGATGTTGAAGGAAGAAAGAAGAAGGAAAAAGGAAAAAGGAAAAAGGCTTTAGTTATCTAGAAGAGAAGGAAGAAGCAATCTTCGGCAAGGTTTTCAGTAATTAAGAACCTCCTAAATGTCGGGCGCGGTTGCTATAACTGTTGGCGGTTAACAGAAGAACGTGAAATCCCCCGCACTTTAGTGCGGAGGATAAACTTTACCTTTTTGTTATTGAAAACAGCCGAAAGATAGATTTATAAATTATACCTCGGATAGAGAGATAAAAATTTTTATATGCTTAAAATTAAAACATCCAAGCAGGTAATTTATCGGCGTAGTAAATTTAAGATTTAAAATCAAAAATCTGCTAGCTAGTAGTTAACTAGAGGAAAAAAATAATGAAAGCTCTTTGCTGGCACGGAGCAAATGACGTGCGAGTTGATAATGTACCAGACCCAACAATTATCAATCCGCGCGATGCGATAGTTAAAATCACGTCTACAGCAATCTGCGGCTCAGATTTGCACCTCTATAACGGCTACATCCCGACCATGCAATCGGGCGACATCATGGGCCACGAATTCATGGGGGAAGTAGTCGAACTCGGCAGCGAAGTCAAGAACTTAAAAAAGGGCGATCGCGTCGTGATTCCTTTTACTATTTCTTGCGGCAGTTGCTTCTTTTGCAACCGCGATTTGTGGTCGCTGTGCGACAACTCCAACCCCAATGCTGGGCTGGCTGAAAAAATATACGGTCATTCGCCGGCTGGACTGTTTGGCTACTCGCATTTAACGGGCGGCTATGCAGGAGGTCAAGCAGAATACGCGCGGGTTCCGTTTGCAGATGTCGGCCCTTTAAAAATTCCCGACGGACTTTCTGACGAACAAGTATTGTTCCTCACGGATATCTTTCCTACCGGTTACATGGCTGCCGAAAACTGCAACATTCAGCCGGGGGATACTGTAGCAGTTTGGGGATGCGGGCCGGTCGGACAATTTGCAATCAGAAGCGCGTTTATGCTGGGGGCCGATCGAGTAATTGCGATCGACCGCATACCGGAACGCTTGCAAATGGCGGCCGCGGCCAAAGCTGAAATCATCAATTATGAAGAAATGGACGCCGGGGAAGCCGTCACCGAAATGACGGGGGGACGCGGGCCCGACTCTTGCATCGACGCGGTGGGAATGGAAGCCCACGGCACCGGTCTCGACGCTTTGTACGACAAAGCTAAGCAAGCCGTGCGGTTGGAGAGCGATCGACCTACGGCCCTGCGACAAGTGATCCTCGCGTGTCGCAAGGGCGGCACAGTGTCAATTCCCGGCGTTTACGGCGGCTTCGTTGACAAAGTGCCATTAGGTGCAGCTTTCAACAAAGGCTTGACCATGAAAATGGGACAGACGCACGTTCACCGCTATTTGCGACCTTTGCTCGATCGCGTTCAAAAAGGCGAAATTGACCCGTCATTCGTAATTACGCACCGAATGAAATTGGATGAAGCGCCCCACGCCTACGAGATTTTCCTCAACAAAAAAGACAACTGCATCAAAGTTGTCCTCAAACCCTAACTCACATTCAACTGACAAGGAGAAACTATGCTTTTACAAGAAAAAGAATCAGGCGACTTGGTAGAAATCCTCGATATCGAGGGTTTAATCAGCCCTGCAAAAAATGAGGTATTAGGGCGAAATCAAGCAGGTGAAGAAGAGCAAGAGCCAGCGAATTTTCCGAAGGGTAAATTAGTTTTCCCCTCCGGCGAAGTTTTGCCGCGCTGCTGGACTGAGAAAAATTATAAAACTAATTGATATCGTTTCCGTTTGCATCGGAATAATAAAATCGAGTCAACAGTTAACAGTCAACAGTCAACAGTCAACAATCACCTGACGGTGCAACCGGAATTGATATGATTCAAGGGAAACCGCCAACCTAATACCAAGAGCCCAGACTTCTTTAAGAAGTCTGGGCTCTAACAATTTTAGGTAAAAAGGGAGATTAATTGTTAACGATCCGATCGACTTGATGCGCTTCTGTGATGTCTGGAATATCCAGCCGCGCAGCTAATTTGCGAATGACTGCTTCCGGTACTGTTGCTGTGCGCGATCGATTCCGCCGCCATATTTCTTCTAGAGGTACTTCCAGATAAACAATCCGAATTCTGGCTTGATAACCGGCAAAGAAATTAACTAATTGCTGGCGCATTTGTTTGGTTGTATTTGTAGCATTCCACACAAAAGAACGTCCATCAGTCATGTATTCGCGCGCTCTTTGTTTGGCGGCAGTCACCACATTTCCAGGGGTTTCGTCGGGAGGAACATTCATCTCTTTTCGCAGTGCATCCAGCGAGATTACCGGCAAATCTGGAAGATTTTCCCGAATCCAATAATCTTTACCGCTTGCGGGCAAGCCAGACATCAAAATTACTTCGCATTTAGTGTCGTCAAATGCTTCGTAATCTGGGTTTCCGTTCTCTTTGCGGAAGTAGATAAATCTGCTGTGCTCTGATGCAAATAGTCGTGGAGAATCCAAGCAATTGTTTTCTTGACAAAACTCCCGAAATAGTTGTATTTTATCGAGCAATTCTTGTTTGTCGGCGCAGTGGCGGCCGCGCACGTCTGCTTCGGCTAATAGTGCGAGGAAATCGCAGCGGACAACTTGACTGACTTTAATTACCGACTGCTGGGGGTTGGGTTTGTCGATTAGCCAGATGGGTAAACTGCCGAATTGGACGATCGCCACAACTGTTTCGCGAATCTCAAACTGCACGGGCGGCTCGAATTGAGATAAAATTTGTCTGACCATCCTGGCACCTTGGCGGGCGTGACCTTTTGAGCTAACTCTGCCGTCGGCTTCTATTTTTGTAAAGGCTGGTTTTGCGACATCGTGCAGCAAAGCGGCCGCAAAAAGTATCGATCGTTCTTTTTCGGGAAGCTGCCGCCAATTTGGGGAAGATATTAAGGCTTCGCAGACCATTTTTGTATGAATAAAAACATCTCCTTCGGCGTGGTAAATCGGGTCTTGCTGACATCCTTTTAAGTTTTGAATCCAATCAAAATAATTTTGAATACCGTCCCAATCCAGGAACCAACCGGGCGGTTGGGGACAAAAGGGAAAAGTCCAAGTTGGCGATAACAGTGCAGTCATAAATTCACCTGCGGGTTAACTAAAATTAAATAAATCTGCACCGGGACGCAGAATATTGGGTACAATTGGGCGATTTAGCCAATGTCCTTCGGCATTTTTAATGGCAGTCAAAAAACTGGCACGCACGTATTTGTAACGCGCCTTTACTATGCCATCTTCTTCGACTTTAATGTACAGCCCCTCCATAATCTCGCTCTTGTCAGTCTCTTTCAAACACCGTTCTTCATCTAATCCCAATTCTCCGCAGTACAAACGCAATCGATCCAAATGTCCCGGTAGAATAAAATTAGATTTTTCCATAAACTGCATCATTTGCTTGGGCGATTTCAACACTCCTGAAAACAGCACGGGAACTGACACCAACGGCAGTCCGCTTAACAACTTGCGGCGGGATTCTGTACTCAGAAATTGACTGGTTTCTAAGTCCAGCACATCGTATTCCATAAAATAGTGCGGCAAAAAATCATAAAAAACAGTGTGTTTGGCATACAGCCATTCGCCGTAAAGAATGTAGCGATTTCCCAGCACTTCTCCCAGGGTTCCGCTGAGACTGAAAGCCCACTGTTTGAATAAGTTAAAATGTTTTTCCCTCGGCCCGCCGGTGAGATAGTGGCCGCGACTTTGCAGCAGCATTTGTCCGTCTGGTGCGAAGCTGATGCCTGTATTAGCGCCGTCTACCTTTTCTTCTATAATTAGAGGGCGATCGATCAAAGCGCTAAATGGCACGCTGTCGAGGTCTTCATCGCCTGGTTGGAAACGCGAACCTTCGATGTGATAAGTTCTAGGATATTTAACAATTTTGAGCATCAGCCAATCCCTTTTAGATTTTAGATTTGAGAGGCGACCCCATCCATTTTAGATTGTAATTTTAGATTTTAGATGCGACCGAATCTATTTAACCATTATAATGGAATGATCACAAAGGAGCGTGTAAGTTGAAAAGTCAAAGTTTCCAGAGCATATCATCAGCATTCGCTGGGATTCTATTAGTCGGCGCGCTACTCCTGGGATTAAACTCTTTTGTCGTCATCAACCCAGGTGAAGCAGGGGTGGTTAGCGTTTTAGGAAAAGCCACAGATGGAGCATTGTTAGAGGGGTTTCATCTCCGACCCCCGCTGATATCCAAGGTAGATGTGTACGATGTAACAGTGCAAAAATTTGAAGTTCCCGCCCAGAGTGCTACTAAAGACCTTCAGGATTTAAATGCTAGTTTTGCGATTAACTTTCGCCTCGATCCTGAGAAAATAGTGGAGATCAGAAGGACTCAAGGAACTTTGGAGAATATAGTCTCAAAAATTATTGCTCCTCAGACGCAAGAAGCCTTTAAAACAGCGGCTGCACTGAGAACCGCCGAACAATCTATTACTCAAAGAAGTGAACTGAAGAGAGACTTTGATACTGCGCTGAAGGAGAGGCTATCAAAGTATGATGTAATCGTACTAGATACGAGCGTTGTTAACATTCGATTCTCCACAGATTTTGCGAAAGCGGTTGAGGAGAAACAGGTTGCTGAACAGCGAGCGCAAAGAGCTGTTTATGTGGCTCAGGAAGCAGAACAGCAGGCTCAAGCTGACATTAACCGCGCTCAAGGTAGGGCTGAAGCTCAAAGACTTTTGGCTGAAACTTTGAAGGCTCAGGGCGGGAATTTAGTTCTGCAAAAAGAGGCGATCGAAGCTTGGAGAAGCGGCGGCGCTCAGATGCCAAAAGTGCTGGTGATGGGCAGCGGTTCGAGTCGGGTTCCTTTCATTTTTAATATGAACGATATTCAGGAAGAACCAGAGCACCCGCAAGTGACCAACAATTAAAATATGACTGAGGGTAACAAACTCGGTGTCTCCGAAAATATTGGCTTTGCTAACCAGAAATCTCGCAATAAACCGAGTTTTCTCAGAAAGCGCACATAAGTCCTATGAGAGTTGCGGGAATATGCTACACTTCTGAAAGCCACAATATAACGACAGTTTGAATCTGTCGTTATAAAAGCGAAGTCCGCAATTAACACGCAGGCAACACACTCATTTTAGGAACCAGGAGAAATCATGACTCGCGCTATTATGGAAACCGACAAAGGCACAATCAATTTGGAATTGTTCGATGCGGATGCGCCTAACACAGTGAAGAATTTTGTTGACTTGGCGGAAAAAGGTTTTTACGATGGATTGGCTTTTCACCGAGTCATTCCTAACTTTATGATTCAAGGTGGCTGTCCAAAAGGCAATGGAACGGGCGGCCCCGGCTACAAAATCAAGTGCGAAATCAACTCCAACAAACATTTGGCAGGAACTTTATCGATGGCTCACGCAGGCCGGGATACGGGTGGCAGCCAATTCTTTATTTGCCATTCTCCCCAGTCTCATTTAGATGGAGTTCACACAACTTTTGGCAAAACTGAGGATATGTCTGTCGTCAATGCTATCCGCCAAGGTGACAAGATTATTTCGCTCAAAATTGAGCATTAATTTCCAGTAATTAGTTTTGTTTGCAATAAGGAATTTAGTCCTTATTGCAAACAAAACCTGTGAAAGTTACGAGTTTTAAAATCTACAATTTATGACCAATAATTTCTTGATGGTACCCGCCACGTGATTTATCCGTGGAATCAATCCAAAATCCAAAATCCTTGCATCCTCAAGCCCCCGGATTTATCCGTGGTGTCAATCTAAAATCTAAAATCTAAAATCGAATGACTGTTATCAATGATTCTGCTGTGGTGACTGAGTTAACTGAACTATATTTAAAATACGAAAAAGCTCTTTGTACGAATGATATTGAAACTCTCGATAATTTGTTCTGGGATGCGTCGGAAGTCGTGCGGTTTGGGGTGACGGAGAACCTGTACGGAAGTGATGAGGTGAGGGCTTTTCGCCAAGGGCGATCGCCTGTAAATGTCGATCGAGAAATGTTCAACCTCAAAGTCGTAACATTCGATGCAGACACGGCGGCTGTGACGCTGGAATTTCGCCGTGTAATGGATGGAGTGGTGCGCCTGGGGCGGCAGAGTCAGATGTGGCGGAAGTTTCCTCAAGGGTGGAAGATTGTTTCCGCTCACGTTTCTTTTTTGCCGATGGAGGGATGAGCGGTGACATACCTCAGATCAAGGTGAAATAACTTCCCCTGTCGGTATTTGAATTTGATTATTGTTGAGCCATTTAATTCGGCAGATATTCTTTTTTTCCTTTACTATTAGTGCCTCTCTCTGCCTTCTCACCTATCTTCTGCTTTCTTGGTTCTCCACTTTTGCAGTAGCATCGTGATTACCGCTATTTTCCCTGCTCCGAGCCCCTAATACAGTTCATATTTGAGCAAAGTACACGGAATCGATCCATTAAAAACAGGAATCCGGCGCGATGTCCTGAGTCCCACCTTTTTACCCAACTCCTTATTTCCAGTCAAAATAAACGCATTCCAACCTTTAAAACGATTCTTGAAAATATCCCCCAACATCTTGTACAAATCTCCCAATTCGCTAGCATCCCCCAGGCGCTCTCCGTAGGGAGGATTGCAAATCAGAACGCCTCTGTCTGCGGGTGCTTCCAATTGAGATAACTCGGTTTGAGCAAACTGAATCTTACCGGAAATACCAGCTTGCTGCGCGTTCGTGCGAGCTTGAGTTAACATATCGGAATCGCGATCGCACCCAGCAACCACTTGCTTAAGTTCCGGTAACTCGCTATTTTCAGCTTCTGCCCACAATTGATCCCACAAAGGTTCGTCAAAATCCCGCCAACTCATAAATCCAAACTTTTCTCGAAACAATCCCGGTGCAATATTCAATCCCTTTAAAGTCGCTTCCAAAGGCAAAGTTCCAGAACCGCACATCGGGTCTAAAAACGGCAAATCTGGCGTCCATTCTGCCATCTCCAACAAAGCCGCAGCTAGGGTTTCTTTGAGGGGAGCAAGCCCCATCGCCGGTCGATATCCCCGGCGGTGCAAACTGCCGCCAGAACTGTCTAAACTTAAAATAGCTCTATCTTGATGAATGTGAAGGTTAATTAGCAAATCGGGATGCTCTACATCGACATTAGAACGCTTGTTAAATTGAAGGCGCTGTTGGTCGGCGATCGCATTTTTGACCTGCAAAGCTGTAAAGTGAGTGTGGTTCAACTTTTCGTTGCTGCCGGTGCAGTTTACTGCTAAAGTATTGTCAGGATATAAGTATTCGTCCCAAGGGATTTTCTGCACTTCGCGGTAGAGCATATCCGAGTTGTAACACCGGAATTCGGCGATCGGCATTAGCACTCGAAAAATTGTTCTCGACCAAAGATTTACGCGGTACAATAAAGTGCGATCGCCCGCAAAGTAAACCCCAGTAAAATCTGGCTTGACATCCTGGGCCCCTAAACGTTCTAATTCTTGGGCGGCAATAGTTTCTAAACCGCGCGCAACTGTAGCAAAATATTGATTCATTGGGAATTGGTAATGGGGAATGGGGAATGGGGAATTGGTTTTTCTCGATCGCCCTTAATGAGATAGTAGCTGGTTTTAATCCTAACTCTCACAAACAATACTCTACCTTAAGGTAGATGCCTCGGATTAAAAAGAATGAAAACTTTCAGAACTGTTTGCTCAACAGGCGATCGCCCGCCTCATGTTGGAAGGTCGATCGACCTAACCCGCACCCGCTCAACCTCCAAAATCAGGCTGCTGTCGCGAATTTACCCCTAATCCTCAACTGGATTTGCCACTGCTGGGAAGTAAGCTGGCATCCGCTTATTGAAAAATATTATTAATTACTTGCAGAGTTTATTGACTTCATGTTAGGCTTCTAGTCAAAGTTGAGAATTAAAGCCCTAATGTCACAGTCAGGGAATATTTCAGCTAAACTGGTGTACTACAACAATTGGAGACAATTATGTCAAAGCAAATCAACGGATCGGCTCTCAAACTGTCCCGCGCTAGCAAAATCCAAGTAGAAGTCAAGGAAATTGCCAAGCACGCCACAGCTAAAAACATCTCTTCTGGGCTCAACGTGGATGCCGATGGCGGCGACCGTACCAACGAGTAATTGTAGGTTTTTCCGTTAGACTTCGCATCCCCAAGCAAGAAGTAATAGATTTTACTTTTGTTTGTCGGGAAGTGTGGAATAATTGAGGACAAGGCTTTGCGCCTGTCCTCAATTATTCAATTGTTTAAAGTTTATTGCAAATATTTATTAATAAACTGTATGCGATCGCTAGCGAATCTACTCAAACCATACAATCTCAAAGATTTTCTAAATGACAACTGGACAAACAAAGCAGTTGTAATTCCCAGCGAAGGCAAAAAAGACTTTTCACATTTATTTTCCTGGGAAAAACTGAACTACCTTCTCAACTTTCACGAATTAAAATACCCCGACATCCGCTTAGCAATAGGAGGAAAAGTCCTCGAAGAAAGCGCCAATGAAAATCTCATCAAATCCTGCCAATCGGGAGCAACTTTAATTATCAACGAAGTACACAAACTAATTCCAGAAATCGCTCACTTTGCAGCGGAAATAAAATCCGATTTTGGCTATGGGAATCAAGTAAATGCCTACTGTTCCTGGCCGGAAAAACAAGGATTTTCCTCCCACTACGACACCCACGAAGTTTTTATATTGCAAGTAGACGGAATCAAGCAATGGTATGTATTTGAAGACACAATTAAGTATCCGCTGAAAGATCAAAAATCATCATCTTTTCCACCGCCAGAAACCGAAGCATATTTAAGCTGTATTTTACATCCAGGGGATGTGCTTTACATACCGCGCGGACATTGGCATTATGCAGTTGCTTGCGAAGAACCATCGCTGCATTTAACATTAGGAATACATTGCAAAACCGGAATTGACTTTTTAGAATGGTTGGTTAGCGAATTGCGCGAACAATCAGATTGGCGCAAAAGTTTACCGCTACGAACAAACGCAGATTCTATCAATGCAAATGTCAACAGTTTAATTGCTGAACTGCACCGCTACGCAAACAGTAAAAATCTTGCAGATGAGTATAGCACTTATCTGGACAGTTTAGGAAAACCTGTTGCCAAATATTCTTTGCCCCATCAAGCAGGATTCAATATTTTTCCCTATGGTGTGCAAACCAAGTTTAGAATTCCCAAGTTTCAGCGGGTGAGAATTCACGAATTATCTGATGGTGGCGGATACAAAATAGTTGTTGCAGGTAAAGAAGTATCACTGAGAGGAGTCACAGCTAAATTTATGGACAATTTATTTAGTACGGAGTTTTTTACTGGGGAAGATGTTATGGATTGGTTGCCGGATTATGATTGGGAAATAGATGTAGTGCCACTTTTGTCGAGGCTGGTAATTGAAGGAATTATTTTTGTTGGTTAAAACTGGAGAAGAACATGAGTTCTTATAAATGGGTTGTAAAAAGAGCAATTTCTGACACATACAATGAGTTAAACAATGATGGATAAGTTTTTTTGTGCTGATGCTTCTAAATGCGTTCAAGAGGATATTATTGGTAGCGGCAGTAACTACCAAACCTATATATTAATTGAATGTTGTTTACCTTGGGAATCTGAAGCGTTTAATTCTAAACAAATTTCCCAAAATCTCAAGGATTTGGTAGAGGAAGTAGAACATTCAAAACAGAAAATCCGATTTTTGTTGATAAATAACTATCGAACTCAATGTGCAAATCAGCGCAAAGTTTTGATTTATGAGAATAAAGATCGGGAACTTTTTGGCGGTTACGAAAAGCATGAATTTAATGTAGATAGTTTTGATAAAGTAGCGGGAATTATCAAAAGCTATTTAGCTGGAGAAGTCCCTGGTTGCGAAACCGAAAACAAGCAAACTAGAGATATTTTGGTTTGCACTCATGGCAGTCACGATATGTGTTGTGCGAGATACGGCAATCCTTTTTATGCCCAAGCAACTGCTTTAGCTTCTGAGTTAAAATTGAATGATGTTCGCGTTTGGAGAGCCAGTCACTTTGGCGGACACCGCTTTGCACCGACTGCGATCGATTTGCCTGATGGCAGATATTACGGAAATCTCGATCGCGCGTCGTTCCAATCTATTTTAACGCGAACTGGCGATATCGAATGCTTGAATAAAGTTTATCGTGGTTGGGGAATTTTGCCAAATCCTATCCAAGTTTTGGAAAGAGAATTGATCGTGCTTTACGGGTGGGATTGGTTTAACTACAAAGTCGCCAGCAAAATTCTCGATTTAGACACAAAAAATGATGCTTTTTTAGCTGAAATTACCTTTGAGAAAGCCGACGGTACGTACACCTATCGCGCCAATTTGGTAAAAGATGAAATAAAAACTGTTCGACTCAAAGGTTCCTGCGGTGCTACAAAAGAGTCGGAATTTGTCAAATATTCGGTAGAAAATATCCATTTTTACTCGAAAAAGGAGGAGTTAAAGTTTGTAAGCTACCCTCTTTATCATTCGGCGATTGAAATCGCTTCTAGACAAACAAAGTCCGCCTGCGCGGACTGAAGAATAAGGTGGGATGTGCCGGTGATTAAATTTCTAACTGCATAAATATGTGCGGGATTCCCAGGTACTCAAAGGGATTTTCTTGTTCGGAAAATCCGAGTTTTTGGTAAAATTTAATGGCATTAATGCGAGACATAAGTCTCAAAGTTTTGAGATTTTTTTCCTGAGCTTTGGCGATTAATTTTTTAATCAATTTAGTGCCAATTCCCTGATTTTGAAATTCAGGAAGGACGGCAACGTAGCTGATGCTTCCTAATTTTGGGGATAATTCTCGCAGTCGGGCTGAAGCAATGATTTTGCGATCGCACATGGCAATTAAATGCAAAGCACCATCTTCGTGATTATCCCTTTCGCTACCAATCTCCATTCCTAGAGGCGATCGCAAAACCAGCCACCGCTGGTAAAACATCTCTTCTAATTCTTGTTGATTTTTAACTGGATGTATATCTAGTTGAGGCATTTTTATCTTGTAGGGTGCATCGCCGCCAGATTTTAGATTTAATTTGCAGATTGTAGGATGCCGACGCACCCTACGGTATAATGTGCGAGTTACAAACTGTCAGTAATACTGGTGAAATTAAAAGCTTTCACGCGCACTCCGGGCACAACACTACCGCCATAACGCTTCACCGCACTAACTGCATCCACATCGCGCAACATATCAGGTAAAACTTGATTGAAACGCAGGTTTTTAATCGGATAAGCAATTTTGCCATCCTCAATCCAAAAAGTACCGTCGCGAGTCATTCCCGTTACTTCCAATGTTTTCGGATTCACGTAGCGCACGTACCAAGCTCGACTGACGAAAATTCCGCGCTCGGTTTGAGCAATTAAATCTGCTAAACTTTGGTCGGAACCTGTCATTACGATCGGGTAATAAGCACCTTTTGCCTCTTTGCCTTTTTGTGCGGCCCAGTAGCGGGAATAAGACAAACTTTGAGGGACGCCATCTTTGATGATTTCCAAATAGTTATTGCTTAATCCGTCGCCGAAAAAAGTATTCGATCGCAGCAAAGGATGAGCCGGATCGCGCTGCACTTGCACTAACGGGCTGAAAAGTTGTTCCCCCGCACGGTTTCCCGCTGGTTTTCCCTCTGCATCGGCGATCGACATAAACGATCGCCCCTCATCCGCCGCCCTCGCATCCAAACTCCAAATTACCCACGGTAGCAAATCCGCAAAAGCAGCACCATCAAAGATTACCGGATAAATGCCGGGAGTGACTTCGCGGGGGTTGCGGGATGCGATCGCCCGATCGAGCACTTGTTCTGCTAATTGGGCGATGGGCAATTCGTTGATACTCCAAGCAGTGCTCTGAGCCCAGCTAGAACCGTTGTCAATGCGAGCAGTAAAGCTGAAATCCGCCTCTGTAGACTGGTTGCAGGCGCGGAGTCCGGTTGACGAGGCGATCGCGTACAGCGACGCCTCAGTGCTCAAAGTGCCCGAACCGTGAGCCCCCCCCTGGGAGGATCTCGCGCACGCTTGCTGCACCATTTCGGCCCGTGCTAGAGGCGATACAGTTGCCGTTGCTGTGTCGAAGGCGGGCGATCGCAAATCGTAGGTTTGAGGCGGCAGCAGCGGCATCCATTCGGGGTCTGCCGGCGCAATTCGGGCCAATTCTTCCGATCGCTTGATGGTTTGGGCGATCGCATCTTCATCAAATTCTGTAACAGCAGCAGAGGCGCTTTTGTTGCCGAAATAGCTAGTAATGCTCAGGCTAAATACAGTTTTGCTAATATTTTGGCTGATTTGATTTTCCGAAAAGCGGGAAAGAGATTCTTCGCCAGTATAGAGACTGACAAATACTTCCTCTGCTTCCGATTGTTTGACTGCTTTTTCTAGTAAAGATAAGGCTTGGTCTTCACTTAAAATTGCGGGAGATGTTACGAGCATAAGCTAGAATGCTAGGAAAATTTGTTGGTATTTGAAAACATATTGAACCGCGCTACAGCGGTTAACTAGCCTGTACTAAAGAGCGAACGGCTAACACTTCATCTGCTCGCAGAAGTTCCACCTCTGAACGGGAGACAGCCACAACTAAAATCGATTCTCCTAAAGCATTAAATATTTCTAGAACGCAGCCATCTTCGCCTTCGTTTGGGTGAGGTACGCGATCGACTAGCATCGCTACATCGCCTTTTTTTAGCTGATATAGCGGTATATCCCGACACAATGCTACACGCTGGTAAAGTTCAAGTTTCACGTCGAGACTCCTTTTTCGGTTTGAGAGTAATAAAATGAAAACTTCCGTCAATTTGCCACTGCAACCAAATTGTAACAACTACTAAATTACGTCCATTAACTCCTGGCAGCTCACCTTCCGCGCGAAAAAACTTTCCGAATTCATTAGCACCATCTTCTACGGCATCTGCTGAGGTTATCAAAAACTGGATGGCTGCTAACAAAGCTTCTGGGTTATCTTGGCTAAAACCACCCTGACTCAGAAACTTTGACTTGTCATCTTGCGCTTTTAAAACAAGTAGATAGCGCGTTAATTTTGCTTCTGGTATTATAGCATCCGGTGGAATTTTCACGTTAAAAACCTACAAACTAATTAAGAATTTCCCCCAATTTGAATATCTCTCACTCGCACCGGCACACAAGCGTGAGTCATCTGAGCAACCTGCACCGGCTCGCCTTTTCCGCATATATGAGTACCGCACTGAACCAGCTCCGAAGCCGGCCCGATCGCATCTATTTGATTCCAGAAATCAGTAGTCATCGCCTGATAAGTTACATCCTTCAACATACCGACAACTTTACCTTTTTCCACCTTCCAAAAAGCATCGCCGCCGAATTGAAAATTGCGCCGCTGCTGGTCGATCGAATAACTACCAATACCGTCGATTAAAATCCCGTCTTCGGTATCAGCAATCATCTGGGCCAAAGTAGCAGTATGGCTGCCGCCATCCGGGCCCGGTTCCAATCCCAAATTGGGAATTCTCACCATCGGTACGCTCGACCAACTGTCAGCGTAGGCAGAACCGTTGCTGCTGGCACGTCCGAGGCGATAAGCCGTCTCTCTGTCAGTGAGATAATCAACTAAAATTCCATCCTTGACAACGTACCAATCTTGTGATTTTACGCCCTCATCATCGTAACCCATTGTACCGCGGCCACCCGGTTGAGTGCGATCGCACTTAAAATTAACCCAAGGTGCAGCATATTGCAGTTTATTTAAATTATCAGTAGTAGCAAAGCTCGTGCCAGCAAAATTAGATTCGTAGCCGTAAACCCGGTCTAATTCAGTTGGATGTCCGACAGATTCGTGAATAGTTAAGAACAAATTTGTCGGTTTGAGAATCAGCGATTTGCAAATACCAGCCGGGAGTTTGGGAGCAGCCACTTTCTCAATAGCTTCAGCGGCAACTCTTTCGACTTGACTCAACAAATCATCGGGATTAATATGTTCGTAACCGATATTCAGCGGCGGGCGTTCGTAACTGCGACTTTGGGCATCGCCGCCCGCAATTGCAGTACAGTCAAAACCAGCATAGCTGCGGTAGATTGTTTGTTCGATTAGCGAGCCTTCTGTAGAAGCAAAAACCTTGTCTTCGCGGCTGGACTGCAAAAAAGAAGAAGCTTTTTTGATGCCTTGTGCGCCGTGTGCTAGCAGCTTCTCGTTGATAGTTAGCAGCAGTTCGGCTTTCTCAGCAACTGGTACAGAAAAAGGGTCAATGGCAATGGGAGTAATGTAGGTATCGACATATTTTTCCACAGGCACTAACCGCACCGGTTCCTTCTGAGTCAAGCGGCTGCCTTTAGCGATTTCTACAGCCAAAGCGACTATTCTTGCAACCTCTGCGGGTGTTTTGCTGTGACTGGCGGCAAACCCCCAAGCGCCGTCTAGAAGCACCCGCACGCCAAAACCGGAACTTACATTATCTGACAAATTGCTTAAAGATCGATCGCGCGCGTAAAGATTCTGCCTTCGATAACTGCAAAAACGCACATCACCGTACTCGCAACCTGTTTTCCGAATCAAATCTACAGCCAAATTTGCTAACTCGTTAGCAGAGATTTTTGCAGTTAATTGCACCATAGTTATTCGTCATTCGTCGTTAGTTGTCAATTATTATAGCGCTTTTCAATTTTTTGAACGAACCGCGAAGACGCAAAGAGCGCGAAGGAAGGAAAGAGAGAGGTCTTTTTCATATCGTTTACGGTTGTTTCGGAATAATTAAACCGCAGAGACCGCAGAGACCGCAGAGGAAGAAAAGAGAGAGATAAATAATTCCGATACCAACGAATTTGATGTCATTTCTAAGTAGAGTTTTTACCTGAAAACATCTTCTTCTTTCTCTTCCTTCGCGTCCTACCCTTCGGGAACGGCTTCGCCGAACGCGTCTTCGCGGTTCGTTAACTCCTACTCCATCTCCTGCAAAACCCCTGTCAAAATTTCCACAAGGCGATCGATATGTTCCTTCTCAATAATCAGCGGTGGCGACAAAGCAATAATATCACCAGTTGTGCGAATTAGCAACCCTTTTTCATAGCACTGCAAGAAACAATCAAAAGCCCGTTTCCCCGGCTTCCCAGCAATAGATTCCAACTCAATACCCGCCACCAATCCCAGATTACGAACATCAATTACGTGCCGCACCCCCTTCAAAGAATGCACCGCATCTTCCCAGTAACCAGCCATCTTGTCTGCCCGTTCAAACAGCCTTTCTTCCTCATAAATATCCAGCGTCGCCAAAGCAGCCGCACAAGCCAGAGGATGACCAGAATAAGTATAACCGTGAAAAAGCTCGATCGCATTTTCAGGAGCATTCATAAAAGCATCATAAATGCCTTCTTTCACAAACACCGCCCCCATCGGCACCGTACCGTTAGTTATCCCTTTCGCCGCCGTCACAATATCGGGAACCACCCCAAAATATTCCGTTGCAAAACTAGAGCCTAGCCGTCCGAACCCGGTAATTACCTCATCAAAAATCAGCAGAATTCCGTACTTGTCGCAAATCGCCCGCAGCCGCTCCAAATAACCTTTCGGCGGAATCAAAACCCCTGTAGAACCAGCCACCGGTTCCACAATTACCGCTGCAATATTCGACGCATCGTGCAAAGCGACAATCCGCTCCAATTCATCGGCCAAATGTGCTCCCCATTCCGGTTGTTTGCGGCTGAAAGCATTGTGTTCGAGACTGTGAGTGTGAGGCAAATGATCGACTCCCGTGAGCAAACTGCCAAAAAACTTGCGGTTTATACCGATACCGCCGACAGAAATTCCCCCAAAACCAACGCCGTGATAGCCGCGTTCCCTACCGATTAATCTTTGGCGAGTTCCTTCACCTTTCACCCGGTGATAAGCAATCGCAATTTTTAAAGCAGTTTCTACAGATTCAGAACCCGAATTAGTAAAGAAAACGCGATCGAAATTGCCCGGAATCATCTTTACCAAACGTTCCGCCAATTCAAAAGCACCCGGATGTCCCATCTGAAAAGCCGGGGAGTAATCCAAACGCAAAACTTGCTGTTTAACTGCTTCGGCAATTGTCTCGCGGGCGTGTCCTGCATTCACGCACCACAGCCCCGCAGTACCATCTAAAATTGAGCGGTTATCATCGCTTGTAAAGTGCATATCTTTTGCCGAAACCAATATTCGCGGATTCGCTTTAAACTGTCGGTTGGCAGTGAATGGCATCCAGTAAGCGTCCATATTTGTCATGTTTTTTTATCTTTTTATATTGAGGATTCTGCCTTCAAACTATAACTTGCTACGGATTGCCGATCGCCCGACGCTTATTATAATTTTACAAATATCTTTTTTAAACGAACCGCGAAGACGCAAAGAGCGCGAAGGAAGAGAAGAAAGAGGTTTTTCTCATTTCCAAGTAGAGTTTTTACCTGAAAATATCTGCCTATCTTCCTCTTTCTCTTCCTTCGCGGTTCATTAAATAGATATTCTTTAATTAACGATCGCACCGACAGACTCATGCTGCAACAAACCAGTTAGCATTTGGGCCGGTTGCTCTCCGTAGGGCCACGCGAAAGCATGGCGGAAAGCGGCATTTTGACACGCTTGCAACTGCCGAAAATCAATGATATCCAAAGTTAACAAATTCTCGTACTCGAAAGGCAATCGCACGTTGTGCAATCCCGCGTTGTCGGTGCAAATGGCAATATCGACGCCAGCTTCAAAACATCGATCGAACACAACCTTCAATTCGCGCATATCTTGCAACGTGCCCGTTTTGAGATAGGTAGTCGGGCAAACTTCCAAGCATTGACCCCTGCGCGCGACTTCTGGCAGCAGTTCGGGATATTTTAACGGAATTTGAATCCCGTGGCCGATACGCATCAGATAAGGCAGAAGTTCGGGATAACAGCCAGAGGTAGTTTCATAGAGGTGGCCGGTAGTTTTGATGCCGATCGACCTCGCGTACTGGTACAATCCGACAAACTCCTCCAAACGCTCGCCAATACAATCATCGCCGCCAGCTATATCGATCGCACAAACATATTCTCCCATCCCGGCCGCCAAATCTACGATCGCCCGATTCACCTCATAGGGTAAACGCGAGTGCATACACAAAATTTGGCTGGTAACAATCGGACAATCGCTAATTTGACTTGCCTTGCCCACAACCTGTACAATTTCTGCCATCAAATCAATGCGTTCTGACTGATTTAAATGTTCTGGAGTCCGCAAATAAGGCGTATAGCGCAACTCCAAATAAGCCAGATTTTCAAACACGTAAGCGCCCCGCATCAACCGATAGATAAAATAAGGCAAAGTTTCAACAGTTTGAACGCTTTCTACCAGCGTGTGCAGTTCTAAATACTCATTGAGAGTATTGCGCGGACGAGTGTAAAACTCTTCAAACTCCGAGTATTGTTGAAATCGATTAACCATCTCAGCATTGTGGCGATCGAAATACCGCCACAGCACCCTAGGAACGACAGAACCACCCAGATGGCGGTGCAACTCAGCGTGTAAAGTCATGGCAACCAAGCCTCTATTTTCTCAATGTTAACAAAAATTAATTAGTCAGTAGTCAGTAGTCAGCAGTCATTAGTCATTAGTCATTAGTCATTGGTTATTTGTGAGTTCCAATGCCTAATGCCCAATAGACATCTCCGATAATTCTTGTGGAACAGGCATCTTGCCTGTTCAAAACAGGCTTTTTGGGAGATGCCCAATGCCCAATGCCCAATGCCCAATGCCCAATGCCCCACGCCCCACGCCCCACGCCCCACGCCCCATGCCCGTATCTAAAATCTCAAATCCAAAATCTAAAATCTAAAATTGATTGACATTTGGGACGCATTCATACATAATCGGAGATTGTGTCAACCTGAACTGAACGCGAGAAACCCTTGGCTAACGTAGTTGTGATCGGCGCCCAGTGGGGCGATGAAGGAAAAGGCAAAATTACCGATTTGCTCAGCAAATCCGCAGATATCGTTGTCCGCTACCAAGGGGGCGTCAACGCCGGTCACACCGTGGTAGTAAACGGTCAGACTTTCAAGCTGCACTTAATTCCGTCCGGGATTCTCTACCCTGATAAAGAGTGTATTATCGGCTGTGGCACCGTCATCGACCCTAAAGTTTTAATTGCAGAGTTAGATCAGCTAGAGGCACTGAATATTTCGACAACCTCGCTGATGATTTCGGAGACGGCTCACGTGACGATGCCCTATCATCGATTAATTGATGTAGCATCGGAAACGCAGCGGGGAAATTATAAAATCGGGACGACGGGACGCGGCATTGGCCCTACTTACGCCGACAAGTCGGAACGCACTGGCATTCGGATGCTAGATTTAATGGACTTGGAAGGGTTGCAAGAACAATTGGAATGGACGATTAATTGTAAAAATGTCCTTCTCGAAAAACTCTACAATTTGCCGCCTTTAAATCCGCAAGATGTAATTGATGAATATCGGGTGTATGCGGAACGTTTGCGGCCGCACGTAGTTGATAGTTCCCTGAAGATTTATGAGGGAATTTACAAGCGGAAAAATATTCTGTTTGAAGGCGCGCAAGGCACTTTATTAGACTTAGATCATGGTACTTATCCTTACGTTACTTCCAGCAATCCCATCGCTGGCGGTGCTTGTGTGGGAACCGGAGTCGGCCCAACAGCGATCGATCGCGTAATTGGCGTAGCAAAAGCTTATACAACCCGCGTCGGAGAAGGCCCCTTCCCTACCGAAATGGTAGATGGAATAGGAGCAGTTTTGGGCGAGAGAGGTGCAGAATTCGGCACGACAACGGGCAGAAAACGCCGCTGCGGTTGGTTCGACGCAGTAATCGGCCGCTACGCAGTCCGCATCAACGGCCTTGACTGTCTGGCAATTACCAAACTAGATGTTTTGGATGAATTAGAAGAAATAAAAGTTTGCGTTGCTTACGAAATTGACGGCGAAAAATGTGTTGATTTCCCGAAAAGTTCCCGAATCTTTGCTCGGTGCCAACCTATTTACGAAACCCTTCCCGGTTGGAAACAGTCTACGGAAGAATGCCGGAATTTGGAAGATTTACCGCCGCAAGCTTTGAATTATCTGAAGTTTTTGGCAGATTTGATGGAAGTGCCGATCGCAATTGTTTCTCTCGGTGCGAGCCGCGACCAAACTATCATTGTAGAAGACCCCATTCACGGCCCGAAACGCGCTTTGCTCTCTGCTGACGGTACGCCAGTAGCAGCACAATCATAACAGGTTTAGTTATAATAGACAAAAAGGGTCTATCTCATGTGTGACGAGGCTCCAATGACCGATGAAGATCGTCTGATCTACCAACTAACCCTTCATCGAGATTTGGTTGGCTGGGTAATCGGAAAGTTAGCTGAAGCTGGCATTGCATCCCAGAGAACTACTGGCAACGATCCGAAAGGAGACATTTTGATTGTCGCTCCAAATGAGGCCTCGCAAGTAAAAGAAATAATCCGGGATATTCATAATCAATACACGATTGAAAATATCAAAGATTCACAGTCCACCTTAGAGGAAAGAAAAACAAACTTACCGCATATAGAAATCAAAACCACATACCTTTCAGGAAAAGCAGTTAATGAAATTATTGATACTGCTACTGTCATTGCAGTTGTAAGTGCCGATAGAATTTCTGGACCTGGCAAGGCAAAATTTATAAAAGCAGGTATAGCTTATGCAGAAAATATTCCTTTGAACGAGTTTCTAGATGTTTAGTAGCAGGAGTAATCCCAATGTTTAACATCAGTTTTTATTCAGCCAATGGTGAACCGTCCGATAGTGTAAGAATAACAGCAGCTACTTACGAGTGGTTAGCCAAATCAGCATTTTCAAAAATAGGTGGCGAATCCATCGAAACCCAAATTCACCTAGATGAAGAAAATGTAATTCTGCCTTTAGTTGAATTAAATCAAGATATTCGCCAGCAGTTCAAGAAAATTTTCAGCGAAGCAATCATCAGTGAAAGCGATGCAGTTCTTACTAAGCTGGGTGATTCCCCTTCAAAAGAAGAGTATCAAGCAGGAACGTACCGTTTGAGAAAAATGCTGGAATTGCTCAAGTGTGTGGAAAACGAAAATTATCAATACCTTCAGCGAATTTAATTGAGCGCGATCACAATATCACAATTCTGGTAAAATGTAAAAACAATCAACAGAAAGTCATAAAATGGAACTCGCAGTAGAATGTCAAAAGCGGGCAGAAGGCAGCAAACCTAACGCCCTCCGCCGCTCTGGATTGATTCCCGCCGTCCTCTACGGTCACAAAGGATCTGAATCCATTTCCCTTACCATCAAAGCCAAAACAGTTGAACACCTGCTCAAAAAGCACGTAGTCAACAATGCCCTAATTGACCTCAGCATTCCCGACCTCTCTTGGAGCGGAAAAACCTTGCTCCGGGAAGTTCAAGTTCACCCTTGGAAGGGCTATCCTTACCACCTGAGCTTTTTCTCCGTGGCGACTCAAGACAGCCTGGAAGTTGAATTGTCACTGCGTTTTGTCGGCGAACCTGTCGGCGTCAAGTTAGAAGGCGGCATCTTGGATACCGTGCTGACGCAACTGGCAGTTAAGTGCAAACCTGACAGCATTCCTGAAGCAATTGAAGTAGATATTTCTCATTTAAAGGTTGGGGATGCGCTGCACATTCACGAGTTAGTTTTGCCTGCGGGAGTGGTAGCTCTCGGCGAACCAGATCAGGTGGTTGTTAGCGTGCTGGGAATTCAAGCAGGTTCTGAAGCCGAAGACGCAGAAGAAG
Source organism: Microcoleus sp. N9_B4 (assembly GCF_036701635.1). Taxonomy (NCBI): domain Bacteria; kingdom Bacillati; phylum Cyanobacteriota; class Cyanophyceae; order Oscillatoriales; family Microcoleaceae; genus Microcoleus; species Microcoleus sp. N9_B4. The sequence continues at coordinate 34,349 of NZ_JAUBRC010000029.1, forward strand.
ACGCAGCCGCAGCCGCAGCAGCTTAATTAGTAATTGCTAATAGTTGTTAACTAATTAATTCTTGAAAAAAAAGGGCGATCGCTTTCTCCCAAAAGGGCGATCGTTTTTTGCTAAAAAGGCTATTCTCGTTTGGGTTCGATCGCACATTTTGCGCCCTGCTCAGAAACAGGCAAGATGCCTGTTCCACAAACAGTGAATTACTTTCTTGTGGGGTGGGCTTAGAGCTAGCCCGTAATATCTTTTTAGGCGGGTTCCCCTCCACACCACCAGCAATCATCCCACAAGCAAAAACCGGCAGTGTTTACTTTGCTTTACAAAACCTGCGATCGACTCTTTAGCTAAAAAGGTCGGGACTGGCGCGCAAAGAAGCCAGAAACCGGGCTGATTCGTACATATTTAGCCGTAAAATCCAAAAAATCAGCCGAGAATCCCGGTTCCTCGCCAGCACCGGGAATCAAAAAAATTAAGAATTGGGGGAACAAGTCCGGTATTGTTAGTGTCAAACGCGAGTATAATTGTGAAACGTTTTGACTACCCTATTTAATTCCTGCCTCTGGAGCCGCCGCCCATATGCCATCAACAGTGAATACAGAATCAACAGCGGTTCAATTTAACCAACAGGGAGAAACATACTTATCCCAAGGAAAAATAGAAGAAGCGATCGCCTCCTGCGAGCAAGCTTTGAAGATTCACCCCAATTTTGCACCAGCTTACAAGACTTTGGGCAACGCGCTGCAAGCTCAAGGCAGGATGGAAGAGGCGCGGCACTGGTACGCTAAAGCGATTGAAATAGAACCGAATTTTGCGGAAGTATATGCGAATTTGGGCAGCCTGGGCGCGCAGCAGCAAAAATGGCAGGAGGCGATCGGATTTTATCAAAAGGCGATCGCGATTAAGCCGAATTTCGCGGGAGTGTACCGGAATTTAGCAAAAGTATTCGGACAAATTAGCAAACCGGAAGAAGCCCAGCATTGCTGGTATCAAGCATTTAGTTTGGAACCGGAAAAAGTAGCGCCGGGGGAACACTTGAATATGGGCGACGCTTTTTTTCGGCAGGAAAAATTTCCCGAAGCGATCGCCTGTTACGATCGCGCCATAAAATTAAATCCTAATGTGGCAACTGCTTACCAAAATTTGGGCGAAGCGCTCAAAAAACAAGGCAAGTTAGAGGAAGCGACAGCATATTATCGCAAAGCTATTGAACTGAACGCAGCTAATGCGAGAAATGGCAGCGAGGGACAGGAAACTTTGGCGGGTGCAACGGCGACAAACGGTGCAGTTAAGCAGCAGCCCGCAGCAACCGCAGTTAAGCCACCAGTGCAGCAGGCAGTGCAGCCGCCAGTTAAGCCGCCAGTTCAGCAGGCAGTTAATTCTACAATTAATATAGAAGATCCAGAAGCATACAAAATACTAGCAGAAGGCTATTTTGCTCAAGGCAAATTGGAACAGGCAATTTCTGCTTGCAAGAAAGCGCTGCAAATTAAGCCGGAAGCGCCGCTTTACAAAATGCTGGGCAACGCCCTGCAAGCTGGCGGCAAAATTGATGAAGCTAAAAGTTGCTATGTCAAAGCAATAGAAATTAACCCAAATTTTGCCGAAGCATACGCTAATTACGGCAGCATTTGCGCGCAGCAAGAACAGTGGCAGCAAGCGGTTTCTGCTTACGAAAAGGCGATCGCCCTGAAACCGGATTTTGCAGGTGCTTTTCGCAATTTTGCGAAACTTTTGACGCAGTTAGGCAAGTCGGAGGAGGCGGCTGAGGCTTGGTATCGAGCATTTGCGATCGACCCCAAATCCGGCACCGCTGAGGAACACGAAAATTTAGCCAAAACTTTGATCGAGCAAGGTAAGGTAGAGAAGGGAATTGAGTGTTACCGGCGCGCGGTTGAGTTGAACCCAAATGCTGGCGCAGCTTATCACGAATTGGGCGAAATTCTTAAGGGTCAAGAACAGTGGGAAGCGGCGGTAGAAGCTTACACTAATGCCATTAGAAACAATCCTGATCTTTCTTGGTCGCACAACAATTTAGCTGAGTCGCTGGTGAAGTTGGAACGGTGGGAAGAATCTGTAAATGCTTACCGCAAGGCGATCGAATTAAATCCAGATTTTAGCTGGTCGCACAACAATTTAGCCGATGTGTTGCTGAAGTTGGAACGGTGGGAAGAAGCTGTAGAGTCTTACCGGAAAGCAACAGAATTAAATCCAGATTTCAGTTGGTCGCACAACTATTTAGCAGACTCGCTGATTAAACTGGGAAGGTGGGAAGAGGCAATTTCGGCTTACCAAAGGTCGATCGAACTCAATCCTGACCATTTTTGGGCGCATAACAATTTAGCAGAAGCCCTGGTGAATTTGGAACGTTGGGATGAGGCGGTTGTTGCGTACCGGCGTGCTAACGAAGTTAATCCGAATTTCTTCTGGTCGCAGAGCAAATTAGGCGACGTGCTGCTAGAAATGGAAAGGTGGGAGGAAGCGATCGATGTTTACCGACGCGCGGCCGAGTTAAATCCTGATTTTCCGTGGACTTATTACAACATGGCAACGGCTTTTGAGAAGCTGGAACGGTGGGATGAGTCGATCGCCGCTTACCGCCACGCTGCGGAGATTCAGGCGGATTTGCCGTGGCTTTCGCAAAAGTTGGCTGATGCTTTGAGGATGCGATCGCAGTGGGATTTGAAGGATGCTATGGGTTTGTATCGGCGGGCGATTCAGGATAATCGTGATGACGTGCAGTTGTATCACAAGGCGCTGGAGATTGCGCCGAATGATGCTGATCTTTATGTTGAGTTGGCTAATGCTTTGGTGCGGAAGAATTGGCCGGATGGGGCGATCGTCTTTTATCAGATGGCGTTGCAGATTCGGCCGGACGATCGGGGGATTTCGGCGCTGCTGGAAGAGGTGTTAAAAAAAAAGGGTGTAAGTAGGGCAGCGGAAAAGAGCGATCGCGCTGTTCATGGACACTCGGTAAATGCGATCGAACACACCCCTGGGATAGCTGCGGAGTACCACGAATTAGGGGCGTCTCTGCAAGAAGAAGGTAAATTTGCCGAGGCTGTGGCCGCCTACCGCAAAGCAATTTCAATTAATCCCAATTACTTTGGAACTCACCACAATTTAGGCGATGTCCTGAAATGGATCGGTAAAGTTGATGAGTCTATTAAAAGCTATCAGAAAGCAGCAGAACTGAATCCAAATTTTGTTTGGTCCCACCACAACTTAGCGGATGTATATCAACAAGAAGGTCGGCTTGATGAAGCTGTTGCTGCTTATCGGAAAGCGATCGAGGTTGCTCCTGACTTTGGCTGGTCGTACCACAATTTAGCAAAAACTTTAGCTAAACAAGACAAGCTTTCGGAAGCTCTGGAAGCTTATCAGACGGCGAGCAAACTCGATCCGAAACTTTTTGGTTTGGATTATCAAAACTTGCGAGATTCGCTATTCCTCGGTCAAGACCCAGCTTACACGAAGTGGCGCGCTAAGAACAGCCCCAGAGAAGCTGACTTGCGGAAGATGGCGGAAACATTAGAAATCTTTAACTACAAGCCGCTGATTAGCATTGTCATGCCGGCTTACAATACGCCAGAAAATTATTTGCAGGAGGCAATAGAATCAGTTCTCAATCAGATATATCCTTATTGGGAATTGTGCATTGCGGATGACGCATCAACCGCGACTCATGTCAAGCAAATTTTGCAAGAATATGCAGCCAAAGATAGCCGGATCAAAGTAGCTTACAGAACCAAAAACGGTCACATTTCTCACTGTTCTAATTCTGCTTTGGAGTTGGCGACGGGTGAATTTGTATCTTTGCTAGACCACGACGATACGCTGACACCAGAGGCGTTGTATGAAGTGGTGCTGCTGCTGAACCGCCACCCGGAAGCGGACATGATTTATTCAGATGAAGACAAGATTTACCAAGATCAGGAACTGATAAATCCTTTCTTCAAGCCAGAATGGAGTCCGGATTCATTTTTATCTCGGATGTACACTTGCCATTTGGGAACTTACAGGCGATCGCTAATTAATGAAATTGGCGGTTTTAGACCAGGTTTTGAGGGAGCTCAGGATTATGATTTGGTTTTGAGGTTTACGGAAAAAACTGACAAAATCTTTCACATCCCTAAAATTCTTTACCACTGGAGAATGCACGCGGGTTCGGCTGCTGGCGGTGTAGATGCTAAACCCTATGCCTATGATGCAGGGCAAAAAGCTTTGCAAGAGGCGATCGAACGCCGGGGCGAACCGGGGAAAATTGAAGGTGTTCCCTACTTTTTGGGACACTTTATTGCACGCTACAAAATAGCGGATTACAAGCGGGTCAGCATCATTATTCCGACGCGGGATTTGGGGGATGTTTTGGACAATTGCTTGGAGTCTATTTTTACTAAGAGCGTCTACCCCAACTACGAAGTTATCGTGCTCGATAACGGCAGTCAAGAGAAACACACGGCGGAAATTCTGGCTAAATGGACGGCTAAGGAATCAGCGAGGTTTAAAAGTTATCGCCTCGATATTCCGTTCAATTTCTCTAAGATTAACAACTACGCTGCTAGCAAAGCGGAGGGAGATTACTTGCTGTTCTTGAATAACGATACAGAGGTAATTACTCCCGATTGGATTGACGGGATGGTTGAAGAAGCTCAGAGAAGCTCGATCGGGGCTGTGGGCAATTTGTTGATATACTCAGATAACAAAATCCAGCACGCGGGAGTGGTGATGGGACTCGGCGGCGGAGTGGCAGGTCACAGTTATTACCATATGCCGCGATCGATACCAGGGTATTTCGGGAATGTGGTAGGCATGAACAATGTTTCAGCCGTAACTGCTGCGTGTTTAATGTGTCGCCGCGAAGTATTTGAGAGTATTGGGGGGTTTGACGAAGAGCTAACAGTGGCGTACAATGATGTGGATTTGTGTTTGAAAATGCTAGAGAAAGGGTATCGCAATATTTACCTGCCTCATGTAGTTCTCTACCACCACGAATCTAAAAGCCGGGGTTACGAGGATTCGCCTGAAAAGAAAGAGCGGCTGAGGAAGGAATCGAAGCTGATGGAAAGCAGGTGGCAAAAATATATTGAGAATGACCCTTACTACAGCCCTCATTTAACCAGAGCTTGTCAAGACAGCGGTATCAGATTGGAGGACGAGAATTGGCGGCCGACGAATTAGGAACATCCCCATGAGTTTAGGGTGTCAACTTAAGTCTAAAGCCCTCTGTCTCTCTGGTTTGCACCAAAGTCTCGATCCCCCTAAATCCCCCTTAAGAAGGGGGACTTTGAACGCTTATTGTTCACCCCCGTACCCGCCCTGGACTAGGGAAATCGAGAGGATTGTGACTCAGACTCAAGAAGAGGGACTTTGAACGCTCTTGTCCCCCCCTTGCTAAGGGGGGCTAGGGGGGATCGAGAGGATTGTGACTCAGACAGAAGACCGATACAATTCACCAGACGGCACCAATGTCAAAAACCTGTAGGGGCAGGTTCACCGATAGCTTCAAGGGATACCCAAAGACTAAAAAACCCGCCCCACCCCGCGCGAGCATCCTGAAGATTGACATTGGTGCAAGATGTCAGATACAAGGTACTTATAAACCCAGCCTCGACCAAGCTAAAAAAAATAAAATCTACGGTACAAAATTATGAATAACTCATTACAAGTGAATGAAGAGACTGCTTCTAGTTATTTTCATAGAGGCAACCTCCTGAAACAATCTGGTAAATTAGAGGAAGCCGCCGCCGCCTACCAGCGCTGTACTGAACTCAACCCGGATTTTTCCTGGTATCACCAGAATTTGGGTGAAGTTTTGGTGAAATTGGGGCAGCGGGATGGGGCGGAGAAAAGTTACCGCAGAGCCTGCGAACTCAACCCAAATTCGGCTTGGTATTGGCACAATTTAGGGGAGGTTTTGGAAGAGCAGGGCAATCTTGATGAAGCAGTGGCTGCGTACCGCACATCTGTGGAAATATATCCGGATTTCTACGAGTTTCACAATAGTTTGGGAAAGGCTTTGTGCTTGCAAGGCCAACTGGATGAATCTATAAGTTGTTTGCGAAAAGCGATCGAGCTTGACTCAGAATCGGCTTTGCCTTACCAAAATTTGTGGGAGGTTTTGGCAAGGTTGGGACGGGTTGATGAAGGGATTGATTGCTTGCGAAGGGCGATCGAGCTGAATCCGGGCGAGGGAGATTTGTACCTGAAGTTGGCAGAAGCTTTGCAAGGCAAGAATGAATTAGCAGAAGCCATGGGTTATTACCGGAAGGCGATTGAATTGAAGCCTGATTTGCATTGGTCTTACTATAAAATGGGAACGGCTTTAGCGGCACAAGGTAAATGGGAGGAGGGGATCGCGGCTTACACGAAGGCGACTGAGTTGGAACCGGGTTCGGCGATCGTTCACCACTATTTGGGGCATACTTTGTCGCTTATGCAGCGGTGGGAGGAGGCGATCGCATCTTATCGGAAAGCGATCGCTCTTGCCCCCAACGTTGCTACCGTATACTTTCATTTAGGCGATGCCTTAGCGACACAGCAAAGGTGGCACGAAGCTGTAGCTGAGTACCGGAAGTGTGTCGAAATTGAACCAAACTCTCTTGAATCTCAAGACCATTTAGGATTTGCTCTGGCTCAACTTCAGCGCTGGGACGAAGCGATAGACTCCTATCGCAAAGCTATTGAGCTAGCCCCCGACTCGGATGTGGTTTATTATCATTTAGGAGATGCTCTACAACAGCGATCTTGTATCCCGTCTCTTACACAAGAAGTTCAGTCGGATTTAGATGAGGCGATAAAGTGTTATCGCAAGGCGATCGAACTTAATCCAAGGAATGTGGAGACTTACCAAAAGATGCTGGAGATTAAGCCAGACGAGTATGAATTATACATACCATTAGGGGATATTTTGTTAGAGCAAAATCGGGTGGATGAGGCAATCCCTTGTTATCAAAAGGCACTTGCAATTAAATCGGATGATATTGAAATCCACCAGAAGCTAGGGGAAGCTTTTGTCATACAAAATGCTTTAGAAGACGCGATCGCGTCGTATCACCAGGCTGTTGAGCTTAACCCAGAGGATGCTCAAATTCACCATAAGTTAGGGGAAGCTCTGCAAAAACAAGGTAATTTAGATCAGGCTATTGTCGCCTACCAAAGAGCTATTTATATCGAGCCCAACTACTTTGGATCTTACCATAATTTAGGGGATGTCCTTCAACAAAAAAGTTTTCTTGACGAAGCTATCACCGCCTACAATCAAGCTATTGAACTCAACCCAAACTTTGTATGGTCTCACCACAACTTAGGGGATGCCCTGGCAGCAAAGGGAAATCTTGAAGAAGCTATTAGTTCATACCGCCACGCTATTGAGGTTGATTCTAATTTTGCTTGGTCTCACCACAATTTATCCAGAGTTCTAGCCAAACAAGCTCGGAATCGTGAAGCTGTTGCTTCTTGCTTGAAGGCTATAGAACTCGATCCTAGTTTTTTTACCCAGTATTACCAAAAATTAGAAAAGGCTCTACTGGGTGACTAAGGTGCGATTCACCGGAAGTTTTATTTTATGCCTGTCCCACAAATCGACTTCTACCTAGTATTGGCTTAACCCCAACTGCTCGACGCATTAATTGTTTCCACTCTTGTGAGTTAGTCAGCGAATATGTATCAAACTCACAACCTTTTTCTGAGGAAAACTTAGCCAAACTCTCTAACCAGTCATTAACAGTTTGGGTTCCTGAAAAAGGCGTATATTTTAAAGATTGCTGCAAGCACTCCCGCATCTTAATCAAAGCGTTATTGTGATAAGCGCGACACGCCTCCCACACTAAAAGTCTGTACTGCATCTGGTCTTGTCCATCTTTATCGTTGCCTAAAGCTTGCTGAAACTGGGATAGTTCTAATTCTCCTTGAGTCTGATGAAGTTGAGTCTGAGACTGTTGCAATTGCTCTTCCGTTTGATGAAGTTGAGTCTGAGACTGTTGCAATTGCTCTTCCGTTTGATGCTGTTGCGTCTGAGACTGTTGCAATTGCTTCTCGGTTTGATGCAGTTGCGTCTGAGATTGTTCTAATTTTTCCTGAATTTGATGCAGTTGCGTCTGCAATCGCTCCCATTCCTCTTGCTTCTGATGCAGTTGAGTCTGCGACTGTTCTAATAAAGCCTCGGTTTGATGCAGTTGAGTCTGCGACTGTTCTAATAAAGCCTCGGTTTGATGCAGTTGAGTCTGCGACTGTTTTAATTTTTTCTGGCTTTGGTAAACTTGAGAGTGCGATTGCGCCAATTCTTCCTGCGTCCGATCCAGTTGAGACTGCGATCTCTTTAATTCCGTTTGAGTCTGATGCAGTTGAGTTTGGGAGTGTTCCAATTCCCCTTGAGTCTGATGCAGTTGAGTTTGGGAGTGTTCCAATTCCCCTTGAGTCTGATGCAGTTGAGTTTGGGAATTTTCTAATTCCCCCCGAGTCTGATGCAGTTGAGTTTGGGAATTTTCTAATTCCCCTTGAGTCTGATGCAGTTGAGTTTGGGAATTTTCTAATTCCCCCCGAGTCTGATGCAGTTGAGTTTGGGA
>NZ_JAUBRC010000029.1:43006-92839 GCF_036701635.1 Microcoleus sp. N9_B4
ATTTTCTAATTCCCCCCGAGTCTGATGTAGTTGAGTTTGGGAATTTTCTAATTCCCCTTGAGTCTGATGCAGTTGAGACTGCGATCTCTTAAATTCCACCTGAGTCTGATGCAATTCCACCTGAGTTTGATGCAATTCCCCCTGAGTTTGATGCAGTTGAGATTTCGAGTATGCGAATTCTTCCTGAGTTTGATGGAGTTCAGTTTGGGAGCTTTCTAATTCCCCTTGAGTCTGATGCAGTTGAGTTTGGGAGTGTTCCAATTCCCCTTGAGTTTGATGCAGTTGAGACTGGAAGTTTTCCAATTGGACTCGCAGTGCTTTATTTTCTCTTTCCTGGTTGTGAGTATTCACCCACTCCTGAAAAGCCTCAGCCTTGTAAACTGGTTTTATTAGTTCCCGCCAAGAGAAATTCGGTGTTTCATCCGGCCACCATGCCCTAGCATCGAGTTCTTGATACATCTCTACTGCTTCTGGGCAGTAATGATTAACCAAGCTAGGTCGATAGCTGTCTAATGGTTGAGCGTGAAATAAGGATGAGTCATAAACCGTTGATTCAGGAGCAGTTAAGTTAGTCTGGAATTTCTGGTTTATTGCTTTAATATATGATTCTTTAAAATTGACTATGCTGTTAATATTTGCGAGAAGGCAACGATTAGAAAAGTGATCGTAAAAATCAAGGATTATTTGATTGTATTGATGCCATACTTTCAAGGCTAATTCAGGCTGATCTTGAAAAGCAGGATCGCCCCTACGATAAAGAGAATCTACTACTTCCCAAGGAGAACGATAAATCAGCAAAAATTTCGCTTCTGGCAACAAGTCAGACCAGAAATCCAAGAATAAAGTTGTGCGCGGTTCTTTCCATCCCCATACTCTACTCACAGAGTTTTTGGCTACTATTGCTTGAGCTTGTTCTACAAAACGATCTTCAACATTTATTTTGTCCTGTAAAGTCCAACCATCCTCGATAATTGCTTGCGAACGCAGCACCGCCCTGTGAAATTCATAAAAATCAATATTTTCAAAATGACCTTTGATGTTTACACTATCTGCTCCTAGTAACTTGCGACCTATGTGCAAACCAGCACTTTGAAGCAAGGATGCTGTCAAGGAACTACCCGAACGGTGCATACTGGCAATTATAAGAATAGATGACTTTTCATTTTTAGGATCGTTCATTGATTGGTTTAAACTCCTTTAAATTATACTAGCGACTGCCACAAAGCTTTTTGAGGAGTTTACCACAATTATGGGGGGATTTTGCTCGATCGCACCCAGTTAACTCAAGCGGTTGCTTTCCCAAGGATATTAGACTTCAGCGATCTGAGGATGTTCCCGCAAAACCAGGTATTATAGATGGGCGATCCTCGCCAAGCCCTAAACAATTCAGTAAGGTATCAGAGAAACTTGGCTGTAGTTCGATCGCTTAGCACCACTCAGGGAAGTTTTGACTGCGGCCAGGTAGCTCGAACCAGCCCTTGACTCCTACCTCAACACTATTGAGTCCGATCAGAGTGCTGATTCTGTGCTAAAAGCTGGTAATATAGACAAGCCAGTGCTGCAAAGCGTCGCGCCACGGAGTTTAAACTGATAACTTGATAGTTGTAGAGAAAAAGTAATCGCAGATATAAGGATGATACGGCTATGAGCGAATTTCACCAAGACCAGCAACAGCAAGAGGAAGGTAATCTAGAAGAAGCGATTGCTGCTTACCATCGGGCACTTGAACTCAATAACAACGATTCCTGGACACACCACCAGATGGGGGAAGCCTTAGCCAAACTGGGTCGATTCGATGAAGCCGTCACCGCCTACCGCCATGCAATAGAACTTAAACCGGATTTCTGTTGGAGTTACCACCACTTAGGAGATGCCTTAGCTGAACAACAACATTGGGAAGAATCGGCTACAGCTTTCCGCAAGGCGATTGAACTAAATCCCGAACATTTTGGGACTTATGTGGGATTAGGAAAAAGTTTAGAAAAATTGGGTCAACTGGATGAGGCGATCGTCGCTTACCGCCATGCAAGTGAGTTGAGTTCTGACGATGATTGGATTCATTATGCCTTGGCAAATGCACTGAAACAGCGAAATCAGTCAGATTTAGCAGAAGCGATTACCTCCTACCGCCATAGTATAGAACTCAATCCATACAACGTACAAGCTTATCAAAATCTTTTGCAGGTTCAACCCAATAACTGGGAAGTCTGGTTGCAGTTAGGAAATATTTTAGAAAAACTGGGGAATATAGAGGAAGCATTGGCAGCGTACCGCCGCACGATAGAGCTAAATCCAGATAATTATGAATTACATCAGAATTTGGGGGATTTATTCAGTCAATTAGAGAATTGGAATGAGGCAATCACTCATTACTTTCGTTCCATACAAATAAATCCTGAATCGTTTTCAGCACATCAAAAATTAGCAGCACAATTATCTCAAATTAAATCTGACCAAGATTGGCAAAATATTGTAACCGCCTACCAAAAACAGATTCAAGAAACACCTAATGTCTTGTCATTACATCACTTTTTGGGGGATGTTTTTACGCAACAAAAATTGTGGGAACAAGCGGTATTATGCTATCAAAATGCTATCCAAATAGCTCCTGACCACTTTTGGTCCCACAACAACTTAGGAAATGTTCTAAAAGCACTAAATAGAGAAGAAGAAGCTACACTAGCTTACCTAGGTGCAATCAAGTCCAATCCCGAATCCTTTGGCACACATCAACTGTTGGCAGCACAATTAATTAAACTAAAACAACCTCAATATTGGCAGGATGCTGTAGTCACCTACCAAAGTAAGATTGAACAAACACCAAATAGCTTGTGGCTGCATCACTTTTTGGGAGACATCTTTGTGCAGAAAGAGCAGTGGGAAAATGCTATTATAGCCTACCAAAATGCTATCCAAATAGATCCAAACCACTTTTGGTCTCACCATAATTTGGGGAATGCTCTAAAAGCCTTAAACAGATGGGAAGAAGCTAGTTTAGCCTACAAAAATGCTGCAAGTATTCAACCTCTGGGAGATACCTACTTCTATCTTGGTATTGTTTCAGTTCAGCAAGAGCAATTAGAATTAGCCTTTGATTGTTATCAAAAAGCTACCCAGCTACAACCAGACAAAGCGGAAGTTTATCAAAAACTAGGTAGAGAAATCAGCCAATCTTACTCTAAAATAAGTCTAGAGAAAGCTGAACAAGGTTTACTTGATGAAGCTGTAGATGATTTTCGTAAAGTATCAGTGGTACAACTCAGTCAAGGACATATTTATGAAAGTATTTGGCGAGGTCTCAATCAACTAGGCTGTTTAGAAGAGTCAGACTACTTTGAGGAAATTAAACCAGAGATATCTTCTGCGTATTTTCAACGAACTAGCCAATATAAAATTATTAATGGTTTTTCACTAACTGCAGAAGACAGGAACTATCTTGAAAAATCAGGAATTAACCTAAGTATCTTGGAGTTAATTGGGCAAGATAACAAGGCTTTAGAAGAAATATATATTAATAGCTTTCATAGCTCAACGGATCAAAACCCAGTAAGGCTAACTCAGAAAGTAAAAAGAGAATCTCTTTGGCATGAAAAAACTTTTGGACAAGGTAGATATTTCCATCAATCTTTAGTAGAAAGTGGTTATGTTTATTCTATCTGTCCATATAGTGGCAAAATTATTCGTTCAAATCAGTCATTTTATGACGTGGCTTGGCTGCCTATGTTTAGCTATCGTTTTGTAGGGGTGGAAGTATTTTATTTACTTGTGGGTCACTATTGGGCTGGCAAGCAAGCTATTTATTTTCCCCGGCTCGAACTGATTATAGTTTTTTCACCTCACCACATTCATGGTGGTTACAAGCAAGTGATCGATCGTCTTAAAGGTAACATCGTTAGTTGTTGGAAATTAGCTAAATCATACATATCAAGTGGTTTGAAAGAAAAAGCGCTGGTCTTAGGTCAGCTCAATCAAGTTGCTCACTATTTGTGGAATGATATTACAGGAGTTTACTATCTCCATGAAAATGACTTGTTAAATTATGTTGACTGCTTTTTTGTCCAAAATGATTTCTTAGGATTTGATAAAATTTTTCCAGAAACCAAAGGAAAAATTAGCTATTTACCAGAAAATCAGACTGCCGCTAATGGGCTGACTATTTTCAAAAATATATTGTCCAAAAACTATGTCTCTGGCAGAATAGCAGACCTGAAAATTAAAAGCTCACTTATAGACGACCTCTACGAAGTGTCGGTAAAAAAATGCTCGACGAGTTTTTTACAAGAAGTAGAAAATGTTAAAAAGCATTTTCCAATTTTGTGGTTTGCCATTCGTGTTCATAACCGAAAATGGTTATCTCAAGTGGACGGCATCGCTAACATTATTAAAAAAATTCACGCTGATTTTCCCAATCTAGCAATTATTTTTTCTGGCTGCTCTCGAAAAGAAGGCAAGGATGATTATTGGGAATCTATCATAGATAGAGAAATGACAGTTTATCGAAAAATAATAGAGGCCTTGCCTAGTGATGTAACCACTTACAATTGCATTGGAAGTATGGTTCCTGAGACAATAGTCTGGTCTTATGTTATGGATTTACATATTACACCTCTTTCGAGTGGGTTGATGTTTCCTGTGTGGATTGCTCATAAGCCTGGTGTTTCTTACGGAGTCAAATGTATGTACAATGAGGATAACATGACTCAGTATTCTCCCGGTGTTGCTGAAAATGCTATCAGACCTGTGTTTATAGATCCAGAGAATATAGTTGAAGATTTAGGAAATCCTCACGCTCAGATTCGTGATTACGATGTTGACTGGAGGCTAATTTACGACAAGGTAATTGAGTTGATAAACAGTATAAAAATCCACAATTAGTTGATTTTAGTCAATTTAGCCTTGGGCTAAGCTGTTAAGCATTTAAACTGGGTATGAGCAAAACGCCAAACGCTTACACCTGAATCTTGACAGTGAATCGGAATAAGTGATTTAAATGCTCAACAGCTTACACCAATGAATAGTTTTTTCCAATCCCGTCTCTAAATCATTCTTTGGCATAAAAAATAGCTCTTCAGATAAGCGAAGAATATTGGCAGCAAACAGTGGTGGTTCCTCAGCAGAAGCAAGTATAGCCCCTAGTTTAACTAAATCCGATTTCCCCAACTTTTTAGCTATTTTTAAGATAATTTCTTTAACTGCCATAGGCTTTCCCGAAGCTATATTAATCTCACCAACAACATTACTTTCTAAAAGTTTTACAAAAGCATTAGCCACATCTTCAACATAAAGATAATCCCGTATTTGATTACCATGAGAACACAAAGCAGGTTCACCACGCAACAGAGAAGCAATAACTGATGAAACTAAACGCTTAGGATGATCGTAAGGGCCATAAACGTTAAAAATACGCCCCCAAGCACTACTAAGTTTAGTGATTTGTGCATAGGCTTTTAACATTCCTTGCAAAGCATTTTTGCAAACCCCGTAAGTTGTATGGGGGTTTCTTGGAGTTAAAACTTCCGAGCAGTAACCGTAGTTCCAATCATATTCCAAGGCACTACCAGCCATGACAACTCGTTCCCCGCCTTGTTCTCGAAAATGTCTTAGTAATTCTAAACTAGCTTGTACCCAAAGGAAATTTTCTTCTGCTACTAAGCATTTTCCGGGTATGTTGTACCAAGCAAAGTGCAGCAGGTGAGTTGGCTTGACGGTAGACACCAGATTTTTAACTTGCATGGGATCTAGTAAATTCATAGTATGCCAACAGCATTGCCCGTTTACATCTATTGAATTTACGGGAATTTTAGAGGTGACAGCATGAACCTCAAAACCCGCAGCAGTTAAAGGTGCAATCGTGTGTCTACCAATGAAACCATTCGCACCTGTTAATAGCACTTTTTTCATGGTTTATCAGCCTAATTTACAAAGGAAAAGCTAATTCTTCAAAGGGAGCACTTAAATAGCGCTTATAGTTGTCACGATCGACAATATGCAGACGTGGCAAGTCAAACACTAACTTTCCACCTTTCTCCAGATATTCAATCTCATCCTCAATCACTTCGCGACGGAAATGCCAGATGAAGACAAATACATAGTCAGGTTGATTGCGCCGTAGCTCTTCTTGGCTAATGATCGGAATGCGCGTACCGGGCGTAACCAAACCGTGTTTTTGAGGTTGCAAGTCACAGATAGCAACCAGGTCTTTCGGGGTAATATCACAAAAATTCAGTACAATATTTCCCTTTGTCGATGCTCCATAGCCATAGACTTTTTTGCCAGCAGCACGGGTTAGATCGAAAAAATTACGCACCTCATCACGATGCTGAAGAACGCGATTGCGGAAACGATCAAAAGGAGCTATTGTACTTAGTGGCTCTTCGTAATCAAGGAGCTTTTTGATATTGTGATGGTTAGGCTCCATCGGACTATCGTTCCGGGCTGCAATAATGTAAAAACTACCACCATTAATATCATTCAAGCTCACATCCAGTATTTTGATGCCAGCACGTTCAGCCATCCACAATATTTGGCGCAAACCCATATAGGTTATGTGTTCGTGACAAACTTGATCGTAGGTGAGGTTAGTGAACATCATAGGCATATACGACAGCTCAAAACCCCACACCCCGTCTTGAGCAAGTATGGAATGAATTTGACGCATGAAGCCTACAGGGTCTTCAAGGTCATAAAACATCGCAATTGAAGTTATTATGCGACACTTACGCTCTCCAATGATGCTACGCAAGCGATCCGCCGAAAAGAAATCATAAATAACCTGAATATCAGGATCGAAATTATCAGCGAATTTTTCACTAGATGGGTCCATACCAACCCGAACCAGCCCAAGGTCTCGATACAAATTCAGCACCGTGCCATCATTGCAACCGATGTCCAACACAATATCGCCATCCTTCGGCTGTACCAGTTCGAGCAGGTGTTTAATCTTTGACTCTAGGTGACTACGCATCGTGCGACTGGTTGACGAACGGTAGCCATAAGTCGTCCCGTACATTTCCGATACATTAGCGGTATGCTTGAATTGTAGCATCCGACAAATATCACTTGAATCATCGCCATCACACAGAACTAGATCGAGAGGCGAAATCGATGGGTTAGGGGAATCTGTCTCTGGAAAAACACTGCTGAGGCATTGCTCACCAAGATTTAAAACAGGTGTGAGATTTTTATTCCCACAGATTCGACACTTAGTAATTTCTTTAACTGTGCCAGGAACTGAATGCGTCATAGGGTTCTCCAAAGTGAAAATATTCAAGCGGTTGAGCAAGTTGGTTGATTCAGTTAATACTCTTGTCTGCCAATCAATAGCTTAGCATCATCAGTCCATCGTAATTCCGTCTACTCTAACATCTCTGTTAGTTCAAAAAACTAGAGGATTGACATTTGTCACTCACTGTTGAAACTTAGTAACCGAAAAATGTTTAGCTTTACCAGATATATTGCTCGTCGCTCCAGTTACGAAGATATATTTTCTGAAACCAAACTAGCTAAATAAGGTAAAGCAGTTCTATCCGTGCTTAAGCAAAGTCGATGTTTGAGAGTTGTCAACGTTGAGAAATTTATCATACCATTGAATTGCCTCACTCAGTCCTTCTTCAATAGAATACTGGGGTTTCCAATCCAACAGCGTGCGTGCCTTCTCTGCTGAAAGATACTGATGTTTGATTTCATTTTTAGCCTGATTCAAAATAATCGGCTCCAAATGAGTCTTATTCATCAATTCCAAAATCTTACGCACCATTTCCAGAACCGGGATTTGCAGCTCATTACTGAAATTAAACGCTTCTCCCCATATTTCTCGTCTGTCCATCTGTTCAGCTAGATGCAAATAAGCTAAAACTCCATCTTTAACATAGAAATAGTCTCGGATATAACTGCCATCGCTGCGGAGTACCACTTGCTTGTCCCGCAAAGTTGACCGAATTGTATCGGGAACTATACGATTAAAATTTAAGTCTCCACCACCGTAGAAATTGCCGCAACGGGTTATGCAGACTGGAACTCCGTAGCTGACATAATAAGTTCTACAAATCAAATCTGCACAACTTTTAGAAACATCATAGGGGTGCTCTCCTTGCAGGGGTGTTTTCTCGTCGTAGGGCAGCACCAACTGATCTCCATAAGCTTTGTCACTAGAGGCCACAACAACTCTACTGACACCTCCAATTTGGCGACAGGCTTCTAGCAGGTTCCAAGTACCTTTAATATTTGTCTCGAAAGTATCTAGCGGTTCTCTGTTACCAACACCCACAATAGACTGAGCAGCCAAGTGAAATACGGTGTCTACTTCATACTCATTGATCGCTCGTTTTAGGGTTGGTAAATCTTGTACGCACCCGCGCACTATGTTAATCTGCTGATCCCATTCTTCTGTATAAAGTCTGGATTTTGGCACCCAGTCTCGGATTAATCCAGTTACCCTTGCTCCCCGTCTTACTAATTCAGCCACCAACCAGCTACCCAACAAACCAGTACAGCCAGTTACAAACACCGATCGATCGCGCCAAAATTCACTCATTCCCACACCCTCCAAGGAGCCTGTCCATTATCCCACAGTTCATTCAAATACTTATATTCACGGTAGGTATCCATCGCGAAAAAGAAACCTTCGTGGCGGTATGCCATCAATTGTCCCTCTGCTGCTAACCTCTCTAGCGGCTCTCGCTCAAAAAAACAATCATCCCCGCTCAAAGCCTCAAAGATGCTGCGGTGAAGTACCAAAAATCCCGCACTAGCCCAGCCATCTACTTGAGGTTTTTCGGTGAATTCCAGAACTTTACCTTGGTTGTCCACATCTAAAATACCATATCTCGATATCGGGCGCACGGTCGTAACAGTTGCCAGCTTACCGTGAGACTTATGAAAATCCACCAACGCTCCAATATCGATATCAGCAACTCCATCACCGTATGTCACCATAAAGGTATCATCAGTAATGTATTTCTCCACACGTTTCACCCGCCCCCCAGTCATGGTGTCCGGGCCCGTTTCAGCCAGTGTCACCTTAAAATCTTGTTCTTTATGATCCTCGTGATAGGTAATGCAATTCTGGCGGCCCAAGCAAATAGTAAAATCATTATTCATCGCTTCATAATTCAGGAAATACTCCTTAATCATGTTGCCACGATAGCCCAAGCATACAATAAAGTCCCGGAAACCGTAATGGGCATAGGTCTTCATAATATGCCAGAGAATTGGATACCCGCCCACATCTACTAGGGGCTTAGGACGAAATTCTGTTTCTTCTCTCAGACGAGTCCCCAAACCGCCGGCTAATATAACTACTTGCATTTTTTACCTTTTGAAAATGGTACACAACCGCTGATAGTTCACAACAGGTATTTATTCCCAACAAAGAACTCTCTTTTCGTAAAAAATTCTCAAACCTTACCCATCCTCGCCTCTACCATCATCCGCACCACATCGGGCATTTTATATTTTGCCTCCCAGCCCAATTTTTCTTTTGCTTTACCCGGATTTCCATTCCCAAGTGCAATCTCCGTCGGTCTGTAGAGACTCGCATCGGTTACTAAATGTTCCCGCCAATCCAAACCCGCACAAACAAACGCCGATCGCACAAACTCCTCCAAAGGATAGCTTACACCCGTGGCAATTACATAATCGTCCGGTTCTTCCTGCTGCAACATCAAATACATCGCCTCCACATATTCCGGCGCCCAACCCCAGTCCCGCTGCACTGAAATATTTCCCAAATGCAGTTTTTCGGAACTGCCCGCAGCAATTCGGCACACAACAGATACAATTTTTTGGGTGACGAACCTCTCCGGCCGCAGCGGCGACTCGTGATTGAACAGAATACCAGAACACGCAAACAAATTGTACGCCTCCCGATAATTCGCTACTTCCCAAAATGCGGTTGCTTTCGCTACCGCGTAAGGACTCCTGGGGCGAAAAGGCGTATTTTCATCCGCTGCACTGCCTCCGGTATCCCCAAAACATTCGCTGGAACTGGCATTGTAAAGTTTAATTTTTCCTCCTGTAAACCGAATTGCTTCTAAGAGATTCAATGTGCCTGTGGCAATGCTTTCCAGGGTTTCTACGGGCTGTTCAAAAGACAGACCGACGGAACTTTGACCTGCTAGATTGTACACCTCATCTGGCTCTATTTTGGCAAGCACTTGCAAGACGCTGCGAAAATCGTTGAGAGACATGGATTCTAGTTTTACTCTGTCTCGGATGCCCAAACGGGCCAGGTTTCCGAAACTAGACATTTGGGCGTCCCTGGAGGTGCCGCAAACTTCATAACCTCGATCGAGCAACAGTTTAGCTAAATAAGCTCCGTCTTGACCTGATACACCGCTAATTAACGCTTTTTTCATATCAGATTTTGCTTGGAAAACTACACGGTAGCTGTTGCTATTTTTTCAGGTTTTTAACTTTTATAGTCGGAATTTTTATTTTTTTAATATTTGGGATTTTCCGAGAACTTACCACAGCAATTTTAAGGGCTTACTACAAACAAACAACAAATTTATCATCAAGCAGACCCGATCGCCCGATCGAAGTATGATTGCAAAAAGTGCGATCGATAGCTGGGAGTAGCAGCATAAGAATATAGTAGGGACACTCCAAAAGCCCTTATTCGTGTCAACTTAAGCCTGAAACCCTTGATAAATGTCGCTTTTACCTGAGTCTAGATCCCCCTAAATCCCCCTTAAGAAGGGGGACTTTGAGAAGACTCCTGTCCCCCCCTTCATAAGGGGGGCTAGGGGGGATCTAGGCCTAATCGTCAAACAACAGTCTCTGACAGGGTTTGACGTTAAGTTGACACGAAGAAGGGCATGGGACTGCCTTCTCCCTAGGATATTTCATCTTCTACTCGCCAACTATCGACTGCCAAAAGTCTCTAGCGCTCGAAAACAAAAATAACAAGTCAGCTAGAAATCGACTCAAAAGTAAAAAATATCAGCATTTTTTACCTTCTGCCGAATGACTAAGGCCTTCTGCCTTCGGGTACTAGGCTTCCCAACGTTCGGCGACCAATTCAGCCAAGTCAACCACCCGCTGACTGTAGCCCCACTCATTGTCGTACCAAGCCAAAACCTTTACCATGTCGCCATCCATCACCAGCGTCAAGCTGGAATCCAGAATCGAAGAAGCATCGTTTCCGCGATAATCGCAAGAAACTAAAGGCAAATCGTTGTACTCCAAAATCCCTTTCATGGAGCCAGAGGCAGCTTCTTTGAACACTTGATTTACTTGCTCGGTAAAAGTCTTTTTCTCTACCTGAGCCACAAAATCGACTACAGACACATTGGGAGTCGGCACGCGCATGGCAATACCATTTAACTTGCCCTTCAATTCTGGAATCACCAAAGCCACAGCTTGGGCTGCGCCGGTAGAAGTCGGCACAATATTCATTGCTGCCGCCCGGGCCCGCCGCAAGTCGCGGTGGCTGGCATCCAGCAAGCGCTGGTCACCAGTATAGCTGTGGGTAGTGGTCATCATGCCTTTGACGATGCCAAAATTTTCGTGCAGCACTTTCAGTACAGGAGCTAGACAGTTAGTAGTACAGCTAGCATTGCTGATGACTGTGTAGTCACTGTGCTTGTAGTTGTGGTGGTTGACTCCCATCACATAAGTGCCAACTTCTGAACCCTTGCCGGGAGCGGTAATTAGCACTTTTTTAGCGCCGGCTGTGATATGCTTCGATGCACCAGCTTGGTCAACGAAGACACCGGTCGATTCAATAATCAGATCAATACCCCAATCTTTCCAAGGCAAGTTTAGCGGGTTGCGATCGCTCACGCATTTAACTGTCTTGCCGTTGAGAGTAATGGAATTTTCATCCGCACTGATGTCCACATTCTTCAACGTTCCCATCATGGAATCGTATCTGAGCAAGTGAGCATTACTTCTGGGATCGGAAGTGTCATTAATAGCTACCAACTCTAGCTGGCTGTTTTCTCTGCCCAGCCAGCAGCGCGCAAAACTGCGCCCAATACGTCCAAAACCATTGATCGCGACTCGAATCACTTTAGTACCTCCTAACGATGGCAGCCCTTAGCTCAGGCTTAAATTTTGGAAAAATTTAAGAATTGACTTATGAGACAAGATCATATCGCAAAGGTCGATCCTTTCTAACTTTTTGTGTTGATCAAAAAAGCTTGAACTTTTCTAGAAGGCTGAAATTGCAAGGCAGAAGGCATTAGGCTTTCTGCCACTGGTTACTGGTAAAGCTGATGGGCAGCAATATAAGTTCGGACAACTTCCGGGACTAAGTAGCGGAGGTTGCGACTTTCGGCGCAGCAGCGGCGGATGTGGCTCGACGAAATCTCGATCGCAGGCATCGAAAGCACCTCCCAGCGAATTTCCACGTCCAAAAGAGCCATTTGTTCGGCAACTCGCCGGCCAACAGCATTTGCCTGAACCTGCATCCTGTCTCCCCCGGAATCGATGGGTTTTCCACTCGGACAATCACCCCACTCCGACACTCCCCCAATCTCCACGGTTTCTCCTGTCTCCCCATCTCCCTGACTCGGACGCGGGGCCACCAACCAGTCGCACAACCCGGCAATTTCGCCGCACCGGTGCCATTTGGGGAGAGTAAGGAATGCGTCGCTACCAATAATCCAGTACCACATATCGCCTGGATACAATTTTTGCAAATACAGCAGGGTGTCGATCGCAAAAGAACTGTCGGAGAGATTTGCCGACGGCGGCGAAAGTAGGAAGTCGGGGCGATCGGCGATCGCCAGAGCGAGCATTTCCCGGCGCTGCTCAAAACTTGCCAAATCCGGGCGCTCTTTGTGAGGAGGAGAGCGATCCGGTACCCAAATGACTCGATCGAGATTAAATTGACTCGCAGCCGTCTCGGCTACCAACACGTGACCCCAGTGAACCGGGTCAAAAGTCCCCCCCAAAATCGCTATTTTCCCCATATTTCCCCAAAATCAGGATTAGTAGAGACATCGCGCCAATTTTATGTTTATACACTTTTAACCTTAAGCTCTATCGCTTTTCGACTTATTCGACTAACTGCATAACTTGGTATATATACAATTAAGTGAGAATACATATTATCTATAGTTGAGTTGCGATCGTGTCAATCTCTGACTTTCCAGAAAAAATGACCGTACAACTAGATAAATGACTACAAAATGAGCGAAATTTTGTTGTTCGTGGTAGTGTTTGTAAATCCTTATGGGTTTTACCCTCAATCTTGGTAGAAAGGTTGTGGGGCTTTTGCTGCCGTATCCCAGCACAGCAGGCGGATCGAAATAGAAAGAATGCAGGAGTATGCAACCACCCAAAATTAGTCTATTGGCCCAGACCCCAGACCCCGTTTTCTGTTACCTGCAATTTTCGAGCTGTGACTGTTCCGGAAAACTACTCGGTACTAAGTCATATAGGATACAAGACAAACATCTCTACAAGTCCCTCAAATCTAGGGACGCGCAGAGAATTTTGTACAAAATCTCTAGCGAACTGTATCCTGAAAAAACAATTCTTGATATGATATCGCGTGTTATTGGCGTGGTGTGGTGTGTGAGGAGCAAAGATGCCGAGTTCTGTTGATTTTAGCGGTAGACCATTTCATTTCATCGGCATTGGTGGGATTGGGATGTCAGCCCTTGCCTACATTCTAGCTAAACGCAAGTTGCCTGTGTACGGCTCCGACATTAAATCGAGTCACATAACCGAGCGCTTGCAAGGAATGGGAGCTCATATTTTTTGGAGTCAAGACGCCAGCAATTTTGAATTATTTCAAACGGCCCTTAACGGTAGCAGTCCCGACCGCGGGCAACAGGAAAGGGCCGTATCCTCGGCAGTGGCGGGTACGGTAGGGACTTCTGTCGCGACAGCCGAAGCTCTCCAATTGAACGGCAACGGTTCAAGCGCCCAAGCAATTCCGGGATTGCCTCAAGTAGTATGTTCGACGGCTATTCACCCAGCCAATGCCGAATATCGAGCTGCTTTAGATTTGGGCTGTCCGATTTTTCATCGATCGGATGTGTTGGCAGCGTTAATTCAAGATTACCAAAGCATAGCCGTAGCCGGGACTCACGGCAAAACTACTACTAGCAGCTTAATCGGCTTCATGCTGATGGCTGCTGGTCTAGACCCGACCATCGTAGTAGGAGGCGAGGTAAATGCTTGGGAAGGCAATGCCCGTTTGGGGGAAGGCCCCTACTTAGTGGCCGAGGCTGATGAATCCGACGGTTCTCTGGTTAAGCTGGTAGCCAAAATTGGCATAGTAACGAACGTGGAACTGGATCATCCAGACCATTACGATACCCTCGACCAGGTAATAGACACATTTAAGGTGTTTGCCCAAAACTGTCAAACCTTGGTGGGCTGCATAGACGACCACATCGTCAAAGATTGCCTTCAGCCTAATGTCAGCTACAGCTTGCAGCCGGACAGCGGTGCTGACTACACGGCTTCGGGCGTGGAGTACGGGGCCGAAAGCACCAAGGCTCGGATTTGGGAGCGAGGAGCTTTCCTGGGGGAAATGGAGTTGAAGTTGCTGGGCACACACAATCTCAGCAATGCACTAGCTGCGGTAGCAGTGGGCCGATTGTTGGGGTTAGAGTTTTCGGCGATTGCCAAAGCGATTGCTGGCTTTGAAGGAGCTCGCCGCCGTTTTGAGGTGCGGGGTTTTCACAATGACATCCTGTTTGTGGACGACTACGCCCACCATCCTAGCGAAATTCGTGTCACCTTGGCGGCGGCTCGCTTGCGGATCGAAGGTAGCGAAAAAAATCCCAAATCCCGAAGAGTGGTTGCAATTTTTCAACCCCACCGTTACAGCCGGACTCTGACATTTTTGCCAGAATTTGCTCAATCTTTTGGGGATGCTGATTTGGTTGTGGCTTGCGATATTTATAGTGCTGGGGAACCGAATTTAGGAGAGATTAGCGGGCAGCAAGTTGCTGATTTGATTGCGAAAGAAGGCCGAGAGGTTGAGTTTGCGCCTTCCCTAGAGTCAGTCACTAAGTTTTTAACCAAAAATCTGCAACCGGGGGATTTGGCTCTGTTTTTGGGCGCTGGTAATCTGAATCAGATTATTCCAGAGGTTATGGCTTTTTATCAACAAGCCGATCGCCCCGATTAGCTCGCGAACTGAGTAGAGTTGATCGACATTATGGCGTGGCACGTTGTGCCGAAACTTCTGTCGGACGGCTCGCTCAAAGGGGCGACATAAGTTAGCTAAATGGATTTTCAACCACGTCTTCGAGCGAAGGTATTTTTAAGGATTTTCAAGATGGTGACTATCTCGAATGACTCCTCTGTTAAGGACAATCGGCGAGTGTATTCTCCTATTTCTTTGCGGGGAACTGATTGCAAGATTAATTCCCAAGTTTCGCTGGCGGGCCTGACTTCCTTCCGAGTCGGTGGCCCGGCCGAGTGGTACGTTGCTCCCCGCAGTATGGAGGCTTTGCAAGCGAGTTTTGCCTGGGCTGACTCTGAAGGGGTGCCGGTGACTCTGCTGGGTGCGGGTTCTAATTTGTTGGTGAGCGATCGGGGTTTGTCCGGTTTGGTCGTCGGCACTCGCTACCTCAAACAGGTGAATTTTAATCCAGAAACAGGTCAAGTTACAGCGGGGGCGGGGGAGTCAATTCCCCGCCTCGCTTGGTTGGCGGCTAAACGGGGCTGGAAAGGTCTAGAATGGGCAGTCGGCATACCGGGTACGGTGGGAGGGGCTGTGGTGATGAATGCAGGCGCTCACAGAGGCTGTACTGCTGATATTCTAGTCAATGCTCGCGTCCTATCCCCCGGCGGCAAGGTGGAAATTCTGGCTCCCCAAGAGTTGGAGTACCGCTACCGGACTTCGGTGCTGCAAGGGGGCGATCGGCTAGTAACAGAAGCGACTTTCCAGTTGCAGCCGGGATTCGACCGATCGCAAGTAATGGCAGAAACTAATGACCATTTCAGCCAGCGGCGGACAACTCAACCTTACCACTTACCGAGCTGTGGCTCAGTCTTCCGTAACCCCGGCCCCAAGACGGCAGGTTGGTTCATCGAACAAGCGGGACTGAAGGGATATCAGATCGGTGGCGCACAAGTAGCTCAGCGTCATGCTAATTTTATTCTTAACTGCGGGTCGGCAACGGCCAATGATATTTTTCAAGTGATCCGCCACGTTCAACAGCAAGTCGAGCAGCGGTGGTCGCTGTTGTTGGAGCCAGAAGTTAGAATACTGGGAGAGTTTCCCTTCTAAGGCATCATTGAAGTAATACGGAAACGGCAGACTGCCAGCCCACACACCATCACAAAGTAGTTATGACAAAATCAGGACAAGGATTTGGCTTCGGCCTGGGAAAAATGAAAGAACTGACTGAAGCTTTCAAAAAAGCTCAGCAGGTTCAAGAAGGAGCTAAAAAGCTCCAAGAAGAGTTGGATGTCATGGAAATTGAGGGAACTGCCGGCGGTGGCTTGGTCAAGGTTTTTCTCAGCGGCAACCAAGAACCCCGCCGCGTGGAAATCTCACCGGATGCCCTCGGTGAAGGTGCTGATGTGGTTTCTGAACTCGTCACGGTGGCGATGCAGGATGCTTACGCTAAGTCTACGATGACGATGCGGGAGAAAATGGAAGAACTCACCGGTGGACTAAATCTCCCTGGTTTCGGTTAGTCATTAGTCATTAGTTATCAGTCAATTGTCAATTGTTGACTGTTGACTGTTGACTGATTAAACTTTCTGGAAAACCGCTATAGTAAGGTGCGTCGCTGCTCCATGTTCGATGGAACTTGCAGATTGACTCTGAAAGCGACGCACCCTACAAATTAGCACTGTTGACTGTTGACTGACTAATAACTAATAACTAATAACTAATAACTAATAACTAATAACTACTAACTAATGACTAAATTATTGTTTGTCTGCCTCGGAAATATCTGCCGATCGCCCTCAGCAGAAAATATTATGAATCACTTAATTGAACAAGCTGGTTTGAGCGATCGCATCACCTGCGATTCGGCCGGAACTGCTAGCTATCACATTGGCAGCCCCCCTGACAGGCGGATGGCATTGGCGGCGAGGAAGCGAGACATTGAATTGTTAGGCGAAGCCCGCCAATTTACCAGGAAAGATTTTGAAAATTTTGATTTGATTCTGGCGATGGATCGGGACAATTATCGCAATATTCTTGCCCTGGATGCGGCTGGAAAGTATAAAGATAAAGTGCGCCTGATGTGCGATTTTTGCCAGAAATACGACCTTAAAGAAGTGCCAGATCCTTACTACGGTGGCCCGGAGGGATTTGATCGAGTAATTGATTTGCTGCTGGATGCTTCCGAGGGTTTGTTGGAGTACGTTGTCAGTCAGGAAAAATTAACAGTTGGCGGTCAGCAATCAATTTAAATTAAAAAAGTGCCTTTTTCCGCCCGAATATTAGCAATGCTGTAGGGGGGACAACGCTAACAAAACTCGTAACTAGGGAGATCACAGTTGTTCCCGATCCCGCTCCTAAAATGAGACTGGGCGACAAAGAAAAAGTTAAACTTGTCAATACAAAATGGGGAGAATTGATACTCAAAGCAGCAATTGGCAACAAAATAGATGGATACCAAGGCATTAGCCAAGGTGTAGCAAACAAAAACAAAGTCAGAGTCGTCCATCCAATATCTGATACCAAATTAATTTCCGAATCTTGTTTGCGGAATAATGATTTAATTAACGTCCCTGTATAGTAAACAATCCAACTTAAATACGCAAAATATTTGAGGAATGATAGAATACTTTCCCTAGTTTCAACACTTACATTGGGCAAAAAATTCAGAAATAAATTGATTCCATGGTGAAAAGATCGAGCGGTTGCCCCGGCGGTTCCCGGATTTAAAAGACTTCTCCAAGCTGAAACTGTTGGCAGAAATGTATAAGTTATCACCGCGATAATTAATAAAGAAAGCAAGACTGATGCTGCTAAATCTCTCCACCGACGCTGCTTGCAGAGGAAAGCAAAAACTAATGGTAGCCAAATTATAGGTAAGGTTTTTACTAAAAAACCTACCCAAATTGCCAAAATTGCCAAAACATAACGTTGGTAATAAATACATCCTATTAAAACGATCAATGTATTGGCAAGAAGAACGTCAAGGTGAGCATTAGCTATTTGCTCGTTCAATAGCATGGGATTGACTAAATATGCCAGTGTTATGAGGTTACGGTTTTCAGAATTTATTAGCAACCGCCAAATTAAGTAGCCATTGAGCGTGTGTACCAACACGCAGATGATTTTAAAAATATAAACTGCTAGTAAAGGGCTAATTGATCCACCAAGTGCTGATAGGGCAAAAAATAATAAAGAAACGGGGCCGTAGGTAGAAGTTTGCCCCCAGTGGAGGAAGGGAGATACGTTAGAAATTAAGGTATCAGGATTATTCAAATAAGGATTGATTTTTTGTAAGCTCATCGCTCCGTAATGCAAGTACATATAAATGTCACTGCTTTGAGGATAAGCTATGAGCGCAAGTCCCAGAAAGGGGATTGCATACTTACAAATGTCTAGAAAGCTGGAACTTGTCTGTTTTTTTTGAATTAACCAGATAATATATGTAACTGTTGCTATCAAGTAGGAACCGTTAATTATAAGTCGGATGAGACTGAAACCGCTGGTAGGGAAATCGTTATAGTTTTCTCCACCCTGTAAAACGCTGTAATACTTGGTGATTCCCATGGAGGTCATGGCCATACAGAAAATTATAGAAGCTGCTAATGCTGCAGCATATAGAATTTTCTGATTTTTTAAGTAATTGTTGACCATGATGTTATTTATTCAGCGTGGTAAGTGCAGGTAATTTTCTTGCCCAGAGCGTTGGCGGTTATCTGACTAAATGGTGTTCCATCGCAAAGCGAACGAGTTCTGCTCGGTTGTTGCTTTCAGTTTTTCTGAACAAGCTGCTGACGTGCTTTTCGATCGTTCGAGGGCTGAGGTGGAGTGTGGAGCCTATTTGAATATTAGAAAGACCTTCTGTCAGCAAATCTAGCACTTGTCGCTCTCGCTGAGTCAAAGTCGGAGCATTTTGGCTGGGAGATGC
Organism: Microcoleus sp. N9_B4; assembly: GCF_036701635.1. Lineage (NCBI taxonomy): Bacteria > Bacillati > Cyanobacteriota > Cyanophyceae > Oscillatoriales > Microcoleaceae > Microcoleus > Microcoleus sp. N9_B4. The sequence continues at coordinate 62,026 of NZ_JAUBRC010000029.1, forward strand.
CCGTGAAGCGGAGCTATCCCGTAGGGAATCGCCTGTGTTTGACTTGTGATTTAAAAAATCCGCTTCTGGCTTGCCATTGGCTCTGCTGGGTGCCTCTGTGGGCGTCGGTTCGGGTTCCGGGGTACGAGAGGGTGCCTGAGCGATTAGAGCGTAGCGATCGAGCAAAGAGCGAATAACCGCCGCCAATTCCTGGATTTCAAAAGGTTTAGCCAGATAATTGTCGCACCCCATCTGATAGCCGCGAATCCGTTCCTGTGTGCTCGTGCGTTCCGTCAAAAAAATCACCGGCAGTAAGCGGAAAGAGGGACGAGTCCGAACTCGCCGCACGAATTCGTAGCCATCCATCTCAGGCATTGTAATGTCGGTAACAATCAAGTGAGGCTGAAATTCATCTACCAAGCCTAAAGCTTCTTTGCCGTTCTCAGCAGCGATTACAGAGTAGCCGGTAATTTCTAGATAATCGGTAATTGACAAGCGAGTCGCGAAATCGTCGTCAGCAACCAGAATCGTTAATGGCATGGGGGAATTAAAAATTAAACATTAAAAGTGACTAATTTCACTTTTAATGTTTAATTCTACTGTTTAATTCTCTTGTTGACACTCCCCTGGCTGAAGCCGAGGGGATTCTTAATTCAGCGACTGACCTTAAAATGTTCTGTCCTTACGGCAATACTTAAACCTTTCAACCGTGGGGATACCACCAATTGACGAGCCTAATTCAGAAGCATCCCAGCGGGTCTATCTCCAAAAGCGTACTAGGATATTTCCCTAGAGTTTGGGTATGCCCTACCCTACTTAACAATTCCCAGTGAAAAAGTTTATTTGCTGGATTGAAACCTACATTTTCGGTTTCGACTGTTTATAGTGTTTTCGCCGCACTTTGTCCCCCAGTTTATGCCTAAAAGTGTGTCTCATGTCCTGTTTCACTTCGGGCAAGGGAGTTTAACCCTGACTGTTTCAGTTTACCATACTGTCCCGTTTTGTCCAAAGCTTTTTAAGGAAGTTTTTTGAATTAAAAAGATTGGATTTTGGGTTCATGACTGAGGTAAAGAGAACAGGCAGGATTTATCCTGCAACGCCCTTTCATCCCCGGACTGAAGTCACGGGGTTTTCAGGGTATTCCTTATAAGTTGCAGTTAAAGTAGCCGGTTGCCCTAATTTGCCCTCCAAAGCTACGCCGCGCCCGTTGGCTGCCAAATGCCGCAGAGTTTTGTAAATTGTCTCGATTTGCTCTGGTCTTCCTGCTTTTTTTGCTAGTTCTGCTACAGACAGAGGTTTGTCAGCGTCTTTGAGCACTTGCAGTACCCGTTGCTGCAAATCCAATACAGCAGCGGCTGCTTTTTTGCCTGCTTCGACGCCCGGTTGGTGATAGGCATTGACATTCACTAAGGAACCGTAAAAACCTACTGCTCTTTCGTAGAGGGCGATTAATGCTCCTACTGTCCGAGGGTTGACTTGGGAAATGGTGACAGTAATCGAATCTCGGTGATTTTCGTACAAAGCTTGTCGAGTTCCCTGCAACAAACCCGACAAATAATCTCCTGAAGTGACGCCTGTTTCTACTTCTGGGGAAATGCCTTGCCTGTCTTGCAAAACTTCGATAAATGTTAGGAAGAAATTCGCCACGCCGTCTCGCAGTTGCTGGACGTAGGCGTGTTGGTCGGTGGTGCCTTTGTTGCCGTAAACTGCGATTCCTTGATGAACTGTGTTGCCGTCTAAATCTTCCTGTTTGCCGATCGATTCCATGACTAATTGCTGCAAGTAGCGGCTGAACAATAGCAGTGAATCTTTATACGGCAAAACTACCATATCTTTTTCGCCACGTCCGTTGCAAGCAAAATACCAGGACATTGCTAACAAGGCGGCGGGATTATGTTTGATTTCGGTGGTTCTGGTAGCTTCGTCCATGACTTTAGCACCATCGAGCATCGCCCGAATGTCGATGGCTTGCAAAGCTGCTGGCAAAAGTCCGACTGCTGACAATTCGGAAGTGCGTCCTCCCACCCAATCTGCCATTGGAAAAGTGGTAATCCAGCCTTCGGATTTGGCTAATTTGTCTAGTTGGCTGTCAACTCCGGTGATGGCAATTGCTTGTTTGGCAAAATCCAGTTTTTCGGCGGCGAAGGCTTTTTGAACTTCGATCATGCCGTTGCGGGGTTCGGGGGTGCCGCCGGATTTGGAGATAGTAATTACTAGGGTGCTGGCGAGTTTGTCTTTGATTTTGTTAAGGATGCGATCGATCCCGGCAGGATCTGTGTTGTCGATAAAATGTATTGCTAGGGGCGGAATGTCTGGGGATAAAGCTTCGGAGACAAATTGGGGGCCGAGGGCGGAACCGCCGATGCCGATCGAAATTATGTCGGTAAATTGCGGAGCAAAGGGCGGTTTAATATCGCGGTTTTGAACTTTCTTGACAAATGCTTCGACTTGTGCTATGCCTTCGACTATTTCTTGTTTTAATTCTGGAGTTGGAGCTAAATCAGGGTTTCGCAGCCAGTAGTGGCCCACCATGCGGTGTTCGTCGGGATTGGCGATCGCACCTGCTTCTAAAGCTGCCATGTCTTTGAAAGCTTTGTCAAATTTGGGCTTCAGTGCTGCTGCGAAAGCGTCGTCGAATCCCATGCGGCTGATATCGAGGTAAAGTCCCAATCCCTCGTGATAGTAAAGCCAGTCTTGATAGCGTTGCCAGAGTGCTGCGGCGTCCATAGGAATTCTCTACAATTTTTTTAATGTTCGATCGGCGTCGTCAGGAATCAACCAATTGTAGTTTAAAACGATCTGATGTACGGCTTTTGCAGAATCCCAATAAATTTAAGCATTAATCGTCTGAAGGCAGCCGGAGCATTCGGCAGCCAGAGCATTCGGTAGAATTAAAAAAGAAAAATATGACTTGGGCAACACTCTTAGTAGGTAGATACCTGATTAATGGCCACACCCCATAGATAGAGCGAAGAGGCACAGAGATTTAACTGTGGTCGGCGTTGGCGTTTGAGTTCGGGTTTCACAATATTCAAATTCGGGCGATCGGGATGTGTAAAATAGGCATTGCGGTCAGGTTAAACTGACATCTTGCACCATTGTCAAGAACGGGCTCTCCGGCCCGTTCCACAAAGAATGAGTTTTCTCGCTTCACAGGCCGAAAAGCCTGTTCCTAAACAAGTAATTGAGAGTGGTGCAAGATGTGAGGTTAAATATACTTTTAGCTGCCACTCAATAATCGGCTAAAAATATAATCAACAACTGTAAACTATCTGAAGTGTAGTATAATATACAGATATTATAATTAAAGTGCGATCGACTATGCTTGCTCTATCTCCCGAATTAAAAGAAAGGTTAGCAACTCCGCTCAAAATCGGCGATTTTGAAGTTAAAAGTCGTGTCCTGCAATCACCCTTATCCGGCGTTACCGATTTGGTATTTCGCCGCCTGGTGCGCCGCTACGCGCCGGATTCGATGATGTACACGGAAATGGTGAACGCTACGGGTTTGCACTACGTGAAGCAACTGCCGAGAATTATGGAAGTTGACCCGAACGAGCGCCCGATTAGCATTCAATTGTTTGACTGCCGGCCGGATTTCTTGGCAGAGGCGGCGCAGAAAGCAGTGGCAGAAGGAGCGGATACTGTTGATATTAATATGGGCTGTCCGGTTAACAAAATTACTAAAAACGGTGGCGGTTCTTCCCTGCTGCGAGATCCGGAAACGGCCGAGGCAATTGTGCGGGCTGTTGTGGAAGCGGTAGATGTTCCTGTCACGGTTAAAACTAGGATTGGTTGGACTGACAAAGAAATTAATATTTTGGAATTTGCCAAGCGGATGGAAGATGCGGGAGCAAAAATGATTACCGTGCACGGCCGCACTCGATCGCAAGGTTACACCGGCCCGGCAAAATGGGAGTGGATTCGCCGAGTTAAAGAAGTTTTATCGATTCCAGTTATTGCTAACGGGGATATTTTTTCAGTGGAAGCAGCGATGCGATGTCTGGAAGAAACCGGCGCCGATGGAGTGATGTGTTCGCGGGGAACTTTGGGCTATCCTTTTTTGGTGGGAGAAGTCGATTATTTCTTGAAAACAGGTGTGGAAAAGATAGCTCCGACACCAATTGAACGTCTCGAATGTGCTAAAGAACATTTGCGGGCTTTGTGGGAATATAAAGGTGAAAGCGGTGTCTGCCAAGCGCGCAAGCACTTAACCTGGTATGCTAAGGGTTTCCCCGGCGCTGGGGAATTGCGGGGCGTGTTGGCTGTGGTAGAAACGGTTGAACAAGGTTGCGATTCGATCGATCGCGCGATCGAGCAATTGCCCGCAAGTTGACACAAATAGCCCGCCTCTTAGGGCTAAAATTTAATACACAGTTAAAAATTTGTGTGGGGAAAGCATGGACTCATTAAAAGGGCGAGATTTATTAAGTCTGGCAGATTTAAGCATTGACGAATTAAATTATTTGCTGGATCTAGCAGCCAGTTTAAAATCGGGAATGGTCAAGCTGAAACGCAATAAAGTTCTCGGCTTGTTATTTTCCAAAGCTTCAACGCGAACGCGGGTAAGTTTTACGGTAGCAATGTATAAATTGGGAGGGCAAGTGATTGACCTCAATCCCAACGTTACACAAGTCAGCCGCGGTGAACCTTTGGTAGATACAGCCAGGGTTTTAGACAGATATTTAGACATTTTGGCGATTCGGACGTTCGAGCAAAAGGATTTAGCAACTTTTGCCAATTATGCGAAAATTCCTGTGATTAATGCGCTGACAGATGACGAACACCCATGTCAAGTGCTGGCGGATTTGATGACAGTAAAAGAGTGTTTTGGTAAGCTAGAAGGATTGACCCTGACTTATTTTGGCGACGGTAACAACATGGCAAATTCGCTGATCTTGGGCTGTGCAATGACCGGGATAAATGTCAGAATTGCTTGTCCCGAAGATTTCAAACCAAATTCTGAGATTGTGGAAAAAGCTAAGACAATTGCTCAGGGAAAAACAGAAGTTATTGTGACTGCTGATGCGGAAGCTGCTGCGAAGAATGCTCAAGTGATTTATACTGATGTTTGGGCGAGTATGGGACAGGAAGAGGAAGCAAAAATCAGGATTCCTTTGTTTGAACCATATCAGGTAAATGAACAATTGCTGAAGTTAGCAGATAAGAATGCAATTGTATTGCACTGTTTGCCCGCACACCGGGACGAAGAGATTACCGATGCAGTGATTGAAGGCAGTCAATCGCGCGTTTGGGATCAGGCAGAAAATCGGATGCACGCTCAGCAAGCTTTGCTCGCAAGCATTCTAGAAAGCGATTAGGAATTAGCTAAAAATTAGTCTGTGGGGGGATAAAATCGACCTGCTCGCTACTTTTTGCAGACCGCTTCCGTTATCATTTCATTTGAACCAGGATTATTTGCAACCAGCCTGTAATTATCCGTTTCAACCATGATTAATTGCAATCTCTTAAGTAAAAGAAATGAATCACATCACTACGACAGACTTACTTGAAAATCTCAAATGGCGATATGCCACCAAACAGTTCGATCCAGCCAAAACAATTGCTCCAGAAATCTGGACAGCTTTAGAAGATGCGTTAGTGTTAACACCATCTTCTTATGGGCTTCAACCTTGGAAATTTCTGATTATTACCAGCTCGGAACTTAAAGAACAGCTCAAGCCCCTCTCCTGGAATCAGTCACAGGTTACTGATTGCTCTCATTATGTCGTGTTCGCGATTAAAAAGAATCTCACTGCCGAGGATGTCGATCGCTTTATAGCTCGCACTGCCGAGCTGCGGGGCGGGACAGTAGAGGCAATGGCAGGATATCGGAATCTAATCGTCAGTGACTTGGTGGATGGTGCCCGCAGTTTTAATATCAATCAATGGTCAACGCACCAAACTTATATTGCACTGGGCAACTTTATGACCAGTGCTGCATTGCTTGGTGTTGACACCTGTCCAATGGAAGGAATTGAACCTGTCAATTACGATCGCCTGTTGGGTCTTTCTGCAAAAGGCTTTACTACCGTCGTAGCTTGTGCGGCTGGCTATCGCTCTGAAGCAGATAAGTATGCTTCACTCGCAAAAGTAAGATTCCCTAAGTCAGAAATCTTAGAAACTTTATAGAACCCATTTGATATCTTCTTGAGCGAACTATAGCAATCCTAAATCATTTGTAAATTTCTTACTCCCTCCCCGCAGGTTCGGGGAAGGTTGGGTGGGGTAAAAAATTTACGACTCATTTAGGATTGCTATATATGGTTTTGAGGGGATGGTTTTACTAGAGGATTTAATACCAGAGTCAGGACTTTAAGCTAACCGGCATCAAACCAGATACAACCTAGATACCTCAAAGGCTTGTGAGACAAAAAAAAGATCCTAAATGGCTTCTATAAACCCGGGATACGCTGTAAGTCGATCGCAATAGCCCACCTCGGCGCACCCTAAAAAGTGATTAAGATGCTCCGAAATTGATTTTGGTGACTTCACCGGCGACAACATTAACTGTTTGTTGAATTTGACTCCCGCCAACTTTCAACTGATAAGTTCCCGGAGAAAGCTCGATCGCCCCAAACCATCCTTTACCATCGGCGCGCAGTTGACGCACCTGACCTGCAGCATCGATCGACTGCAATGTCAAGTTCGCACCGTCGCAAGTTTGAGCGCACCGCTGCAAATTTCCGGCGATCGCACCTGTAGTCGGCCGCGACTTCCAAGGCATATCGGGAACGGCTGCTGCTGTCGCCCACACAGGCTGAGTTTCATAGGTTTTACCCGTCGCAGCATCAACGTATTGACTCGGCTGCGAAAGCGCGGTGTAAAACACATCGTTGCTTTGGGGAACGTATTTCCAAGGCTGGCGGGGCAAATCTCCGCTGCCGCCCGATCGCAGTTCCACATTCGTGTACACGTTGCTGCTAGCGTAGGAATAGAGCACAGTACCCGCTACGTGATTCCCTTTCGCAGAAGGCTGTTCGGCGCGACGAATCTGGCCTAGAGTGTCTTCGATGTAGTTGAGGTAATTGCCGGGGCCGATCGCAATTTGGCGGTTGTACTGGTGGTCTTTGGCGTACTCGATCCAGTTGTCGTAAGCGAGTTTTTGCGATCGTTTGTACTCGCGCTGGTAAGTCATCGGCATCGCCATGTCTACGATCCCTTCTTCCAGCCAAGCGCGCCAATCTTGCAATACTTCTTTGTAGGGCTGTGTTTGATACCAAGCTGCATCGTTTTTCGGGCCGTCTCCCCAGGCGATCGTGGCGGCGGTAATTTTAACACGCGGTTTAATCGCAAGGCTTTCTACATAAAGCTTCCGCACTAAATTTGTCACCTGATCGCGCCGCCACTGCATCCAGGCGGGATCGGTGGGTGCGGGTTTGCCCGATCGACCTGTTTGCTGATTGAAACGGGCGATCGCAGTCGGATTGTAGCCCCAAGTCGGCCCGCCGTAGCGCACATAATCCAACTGTACGCCGTCCACATCGTAGCGCTTGATCAAGTCCAAATAGACGGAAACAGTATAATCTACGGCGTCTGGATGGCCGGGATCGAGGAAACCGGGTGATTCGCCACTCGAAGTGAGCATAGCCCAATTGTCATTTCCTGGGGCCGAAGGCCCGTGTTGTTGCCAAACGTGACCGGCGGGAAGTTTGCTACCGGAAACCACCGGCAGCGTCACCATCCAAGCGTGTACTTCAATGCCTGCGGCGTGGGCTTTGTCAATCAAATCTTGCAGTGGATCGAAACCCGCCGGAACGTTGGGATCGAGGGTGCGGGGTTCGATCGCACTCGTGTAAAAAGCATCGCCACGGCGGCGGACTTGGGCGACGATCGCGTTGGCATTTGCCCGCTGTGCGTCTGCGATCAATTTTGTGACTTCTTGAGGGGTTTTGAAGCCGGGGTTGAAGGCGTCCACCCAGAAGGCGCGAAATTCGGCAGTTTGGGTTTGTGGGGGCATAGTTGCGTTAGCGCGGTTTGGGAACCAGTTTGATAACCAACCAGGAGTCAGCAGAAAACTAATTGTTAAGCCAATCAGGAACAAGCTTGACAAAAAGAATGTTTTGGTCTTTCGCATGAGAAGTGTGTGAGAGAGCGTTTAACAGTCCTTTACGGACTTTTGGTTTGAGCGTCCGCTTGACATTTTCGCACAAGGGTACATTAATTGGGCAGATCGGTAAATAGTTGAGTAATACCGCTGGGAGAGTCGAGAATGAGATTAAAATTGACCTTGGCAAAATGGGCGATATTTTCCGATCTTTCAATATAGCGGTTGAGCAAGTAAATTGAATCCGCTACACCACTTAACATAGTTTTACAGGCTAAATACGGTTTTAATGATTTTCATTTTGGCTGTATCAATGCCGCATTCAAGTTTGGAAATTGGACTGAGGGTTTTCCACTTGCCTTTATTCGCGGTGAAGATAGCATCGGCTGTTTTTTCAGGATCGATAGTTTCAAAGCCTCCTATTTTATTGGTTGATAAGTAATTCAGACGGTCGAAAATTTCATCTCTAGATGCACGTTTCACGCTGACTGCTTGAGGAGGAGGAGGCGGCGGCGGCGGCGGTGATATAGAAAATACTTTAGCAATAAAATCTAATCTCGCCTTAGTCAAACCACATTGTAACTTAGTCAGTGGGGTGAAATCTGACCATTGATCGCGGTTAGAATCTACAATTTTATTGGCCGTTTCAACGGGTTTTACATTCTTCCAATTATGCTCTTTAACTAAGTATTTAAGTACAGCTATAATAGTATCTTTTGATGCTGTACTCAGATTGACTTGGGGATTTGCTTCTCGCGCTAGAATCTTCGCTTGTTCAATATTTGATGGTTTTGGGTCAATGACAATACACCATACTAAATCTAATTTGGCTTGTTGAGCTACAGCATAGACAAAGTGATTGCTCACAACTTGATACTGATAGTCGCCTGTTTCTTTAACGATAATCGGAATCCAATTGCGATTACCTGCTTGCAAGACGGCTTCCGCGGCTCCGGCAATGATAAACTCTGACTCAGAGCAGGGTTCTGCTGACTCAATTTTAGATAACTTCAAGTGCATTAACTTACCGATGTTCTCAGAATTACTCATACAAAAAATACTCCTTCGCTAATTTTAAGTAATATTCAGCGGCTTTTTTGTGTTGAAAAACCGCGGGTCTTCGAGAAAAAGCTGCACTTGAAACAACTTCATATTCGGGAACAGTGAATATAGTTGGGTCAATCACCGTTTTTGTAGATTTAGGCCAATAATAGGGTAACAAATTAGGATCTAGAAAATAATTGTCACCTTTTTTAATTGTAAGAATTGCTTTGATTTCTACACTTAATTTTTTCTTGGAAGCCTCTGTTTCTTTGTATTTATTGAAAAATATCGGCAAGGCAATAGGGCCACCGTCCTGCCTAAGCTTCTTAACTTCAGGCAAGAATTCTTTAATCACTTTAGCAGCATTTTTTAAAGATGAAAAGTTATTGTGTTCTGTTGGCATGAGGATTACATCGGAAGCTCTTACAGAGCTTTTACTAAAAAAAGTCCAATTTGTAGGCGCATCAATTAATATGTAATCATAATTACCAACAAAAATATTAAGTAAATCTCGCAGTTGTTCTGAACCTTTTTCAATTTTTGCTTCATACTCATAACTCATGAACTTCGACAACCCTGAATCAGATGGGATTACATCAAACATCTTAACTAATTGACCTGCTTTATTCTTTAGATTAAATGGTTGAATAGTTTCTTTAACATTCAATGATCCATCAACCAGGCAATCAGATAGTTTGACTTTGCCCTCCTGTAAGCCTAATGAATCTGTTAAATCTCCTTGTTGTGGATCGAAGTCAACAACAAGCACTTTCTTCTGCTGTTGTCGAAGAATTGCCGCCAAGTTGATTGTAGTTGTAGTTTTTCCCACACCTCCCTTATCATTATAGAGGCAAATTGTTAAAGCTTTGGGTGGGTTGTCCAGCAATTTCTTAATTCTAGTAATAATCTCAATGATATTATCTTTGGTGATCCTCATGCAGTCAGTAGCAGGCAATACGATTTTACCATGTTTACGGAATAGCTGGATATCTGTTGAGTTAGTGATCATACCCCATTGAGATGTTTGGCACTTAGGAGCAAGAAGATAACCTGTTATCTGTTCTTTAGCTTTTTTGTACGTGGGAGTACCTTCTGCTAAGTTCATGATTGCCTTTCCTGATACTCTCCCTTTAACTTCAATGATTAAGTATGGGTTAATTTTAGCCACTGAAAATTTATCTTCATCGTGATTCTTGCGAGCAGCAAAATCCGCAGGACCCTTCCCTGTTTTAAACTGTTGTACCCACTCATCAGATGTGAAGCCAAGTCCATTTAGAAGGCGTTTGACAAATCGATCTTCGACTTCTGGCTCTTCTGCATTCTCTGAAATACTATCTAAAACTTCATTCCAGTTGATAGTTGTCATGATTTAGGCCTAGATACTTAAGTAAAATCATAACGCTTGGTTTGAGTTTGTGTCATCGTTAGCTACCTCCCGATCTAACTATACGAACAGTCAACATAGTTTTGGATAAGTTATATATTTTCTAGTGCGCTTGACATTTTTGCACATCGGTGAAATTTTGGGCGAAAATAAACTGAACTCGCGATCGCACTTTTCTCAAAAAATGATAGCACCTCACTTTCAAACCCTAGCCCTGCCGCATGACAGTAATTTACTCGATCGAGTAGATAGCTGGCGTCAAGAAGCAACCCGAAAGTTGCAGCAAAGCCAGAGAGGAGAAAAAGGACAATTTTTAACACCTTCCTCTGTCGCAAGTTTGATGGCGGGAATGTTTGAATTTAACTGTCCCGATATATCGCTTTTAGATGCCGGCGCAGGAATTGGTTCGCTGTTAGCAGCCGTTGTTTGCGAACTTTGCCAGCGCCCAAACAGACCGCGTAGCCTGCACGTTACAGCTTATGAAATTGACCTTATTTTGATTGAATACCTCAAGCAAACTTTAGAATTGTGCAGTATAGAATGTCAGCGTTTTGGGATATCTTTTACCTGTGAGGTTCGCGAAATAGATTTTATTCAAGACAGCGCCGATATGTTGCACCCCAATCTATTTACACAACCAGTAAAACGGGAATTTACCCATGCAATTATCAATCCTCCCTATGCCAAGATAGACGCAAAATCCCAAGCCCGAACCTTGCTGCGTTCTATAGGACTAGAAACCAGCAATCTCTACGCTGGGTTCACAGTTGCTGCTGCTCACCTGCTCAAACCAAACGGTGAATTAGTGTCGATTACTCCCCGCAGTTGTTGCAACGGTTTATACTTTCGAGATTTCCGCAAAGTATTCCTTCAAATGATGGCTTTACGCCAAGTACATATCTTTGAATCCCGACAGTTGCCATTTCGCGATGATGCGGTGCTGCAAGAAACTATTATTGTGCGCGCCACCAAACAAATAGAACAGCCAGATACTGTACTAATTACCTCAAGCAGCAGCGTGGGCGACGACCTCGTTTTGTCTCACCAACTTCCCTATACCGCCCTAATTAATCCCCAAGATTCCGAGCAATTTATTCGGATTTTACCGGATTCTGTCAGCCAGAAAGTAGTGGAGCAAATGGCTCAATTTACTTGCACCCTAGAGGAATTAGGCTTGACAGTTTCTACCGGAAAAGTTGTAGATTTTCGTGTTCGCTCTGACTTGCGACTAAAACCTGAAAACGGTACAGTTCCGCTGATTTATCCCGCACACTTCTCGGCTGGCGGTGTTGAATATCCCACAGCCACGAGAAAGCATCAAGCTTTAGCTGTCACGGAAAAAACTGCTGCACTCCTCGTACCTAACGAACATTATGTTTTGAGCAAGCGCTTCTCCTCAAAGGAAGAGAAAAAGCGAATTGTTGCAGTTGTCTGGGATGCCAATAAAATTAATAGTTCTAGCGTGGGTTTTGAGAACCATTTGAATTACTTTCACCAACAGGGACGCGGATTAGACCTCACCCTGGCGCGGGGATTGGCCGTTTATCTAAATTCGAGCTTGGTAGATGCGTTTTTCCGACTGTTCAACGGACACACTCAAGTTAATGCTACGGATTTACGCAATTTGAAGTATCCTAATCTAGAGCAATTACTTTTACTTGGCGCTCAAATAGGAGAAATATTTCCTACACAGCGGGAGATTGATCAACTTGTAGAGAGACAACTGCTGAAGGCGACCAATCCGTTAGAAAATAGCCCGATGACAATCAAGAACCGTATTGATGAATCTCTAGAAATACTTGCAGCGCTGGGTTTTCCAAAAGGTCAGCTTAACGAACGTTCCGCCTTAACTCTTCTGGCTTTGCTTGACCTCAAGCCAAAGGATGCTTGGGAATCGGCGAAATCTCCACTTTTGGGAATCACGCCAATTATGGAATTTATGGATCAGGAGTACAGTAAAAAATATGCACCAAATACGCGGGAAACTGTGCGTCGCCAGACTGTGCATCAGTTTCTAGATGCAGGTTTAATTGTTGTTAATCCTGACAGTCCCGAATGTCCGGTGAATAGTCCAAAAACTGCATATCAGATAGAAGAAAGTGCTTTGGAACTGCTGCGAACTTATGACACTTCTGACTGGGAAAAGAATGTTCGCGCTTACCTCATTCATTTTAACTGAGATATTGCACCATTGTCAATTACTTGTTTAGGAACAGGCAAGATGCCTGTTCCACAAGAAATACACTCTTTGTGGAACAGGCATCTTGCCTGTTCTTGACAATGGTGCAAGATTTAAGTTTTAACGGAGAACATCTTTTGCAGGCTTATTCCAAAAATGAAAATATTTGTGAGTCTGAATGATGCTAAAATGCACTATTTATATGGCTGCCGCTGGCATCGGAATGGCATATACTGTGATGCCAGGGCTTGAATTGACCGGAATTGTCGATCGCACTCAGTAAATCAAATAAGTAACTAGGTAAAATATCTCTGCAATGGAAAAAAAGCATAACGCTGGATTGTGGGTATCAGTATTATACTTCGCTCAAGGTCTCCCTTACACCGTCGTTAATTTAATGTCGGTGATTTTTTTGAAAGGTTTGGGAACCAGCAACGAGCTCATCGGGTTGACAAGTCTTTTGTCTTTTCCTTGGGTTTTAAAAGGTTTGTGGGGCCCGGTAGTTGATTTGTATTCTACCAAACGCAAATGGATTTTAACAACCGAAATCATTTGTGCTTTTCTGTTTGCTTTCCTAGCTTTTGGCGTATTAACGCCGGCACCGATTATTATATCGCTTGTTATCTTTACGGCGATCGCCTTTGTGTCAGCTACCCACGACATCGCCATTGACGGATTTTATTTAAACACTCTCAATAAAGACCAGCAAGCCTTGTTTGTCGGGGTTCGCAACACGGCTTATAGAGGTGCTGTCATTGCCGGTAGCGGTATCTTGGTTTTCTTAGCCGGGAAACTGGCAGAACAGCATTTAGTCACCGGAAATACAGGCGACACCAAAATCTATCAAAACATTCCACTGTCACTTTTCGGTTCGGATTTTAGCGTGTCTGCGCTTAACTACGGATGGGCGACAGCCTTTGGCATTTGTGCGATTATGTTTGTGCTGATATATCTCTTTCAGCGGTGGTATCTTCCCTATCCTCGAAATTACGATCTGGAATCCGACACCCCCCAACAAACAACCAGCTTTATCGAAGCATTTAAAACTTATTTCCAGCAAGATAAAATTGGTTGGATTGTTACTTATGTCTTAATTTTTAGGTTAGGCGATGCCTTGACGTTTAAAATGGCTCCGCCATTTTTAATGGATAAAGTGGAGAAAGGAGGATTAGCAGTTTCTACATCGGACATGGGTCTGTTATCGGGTACGATCGGGGTAATATTTCTGTTAATAGGAGGGTTACTCGGCGGCTATTTAATTGCAAAACAAGGATTGAAAAAATGGATGTGGCCGACGGCTATTCTGCAAAATTCGACTAACGTGCTGTATTGGCTGTTGGCAATCAATCAACCGGGGATTGAATGGGCTTATGCTGTAAATTCGATCGAGCAATTTACTTACGGACTTGGCGTAGCTGCCTATACAGTGTTCTTGATGCGAACTGTCCGCCCTGAATACGAAGCATCTCACTATGCAATTACAACGGCTTTTATGGCGGCAGGAGTGCTGATTCCGGGCGTTTTTAGCGGCTACTTGCAGGCGAACCTCGGCTATCAAAATTATTTCTTGATGAGCGCACTCGCTGTGATTCCCGGTATGCTGACCATTTTCTTTCTGCCCCTAGAAGATGAGAAAAAATTGGCATCCATGCCCAGACCGGGACTTGACGATTTCGATTAATATCAAGTCCGGTCGCTATAATTATCAGGTTCCGGCGGGTCTGGTTTACCAATGTCTGCACTTTTTTTTCGAGATTTCGGTGAACCCGCCCTTGGAGGAATATTGATGTTTCCAATCATGGAATGAGTAGAAATTATGTGCGCTTGCGTTCATTAAGATAAAATAAGGACACAACATTGTTGTGTCCCTACCGAATATCTGTATTGCCAGCCGCCAACTAAATCGCAATAAAATCACTAGCTGTTAGCGGACTACTTGGAATGCCAGGAATACTGGCAAGAACTTCGCCATTACGGGCCAGTTCAATCGTCGTTATAAAATCGCCTGCAGTAACTCTCACTTGGTTGAAGGTCAAACCTCCGCTCAAACCGATTAAATCTTGACCATTTTGAAAGTCTACAAGTGTATCTGTACCGGCACCTGCTCCTAACACCAATACGTCGCGTCCAGCGCCACCAATTAAGAGATCCGCACCCACTCCGCCAATGAGTGTATCGTCTCCTTCTCCACCGTTCAAGTTGTCATCCCCTTTGCCGCCTAATACCAGGTCGTTGCCACTGCCACCGCTGATAATATCGTTGCCTTTGTTGCCGCTGAGAGTGTCATTTCCCCCATTGCCAGTGATAATATCGTCCCCTGCAAAACCTGATGCTGTATTGTTGGCATCGTCGCCTACTAAATTATTAATTTGGGAGACATCGAGAGCAGTTTGCATTGCGACAACGTTTGTTAAAAATGAGCTTCCCGGAGCGGTTCTTAATTGTTCTAAACTGCTGCGCGATTCCAGCGATGTTGCTAAGGTTGGCAGTGCAAAGTCTAAGCCAGCTAACAGTTCTAAATAATCGGAATCTGTGAAAGTGAAATCAGGGCGGTTCAACTGGTCTACAGAGATTTCTGTCTGAGTCAAGCCGGGAGGAGGAGAAGTTAACAAACTGCTTTGGGTGTGCTTCTCCAAGACAAGTAGCGGGTTGATGATCGGGTTAGTAAATGTTTGAAGAACTACTTTTCCCGGTAGAAAAGCTTCTCCTCCCAGACTCACAAAATCGCCGCTAGCTATGTAGTGAGTTACATTTTTTCCGGCGCCGACTTTCTGCTTGAATGTATTAACTGTACTCTGAGCAACTCCGGGAGAATTGAAGGTGACAACATCTCCGATAGTAGATGTAAATTCGGTGGCGGCTAGTTGCGTTATGGCGCCGCCTAAGCTGTGTCCGAGAAGGTCTGGTGGCAAGCGGTTGGGGTTTTTTACTGTATCTTGACTGATTTGTGTCAGCCAATTTCCTAATGCTTGTTTGTTGGCTTCAAATTGGTTGAAACCTGCGCCGCGCTTGTCTGCGTTGGCAATATCGTCTACGGGCGAGTCGGTGCCGCGAACTACCAAAACTGGCGGTTTGTCTCGGGTGGTGGAAATTAAGCCGATCGCGTGAAATCCAGTTCCGGGATCGTCAAAGGTGCGATCGATTTGGTAGCCAGCAGCGAGCAAACCTGTTTGAACTAAAGTTTGAAACTGGGGCTGGTCATCTATGTAAACAATTTGCTTGGCTATAGTTTCGTAAGCGGCGGGGGAGGAGGGCATATTTTTTTATTTCCTGTCGTTTGATGGGGAATTAGTTTTTAAGCTACTTAACTAAGTTTACTATAAACTTCGTTTAGTGACCATATTAATTGGTCATTTTTATTGGCTTTTTAGGGGCAAATTGATTGATAGTTTTTAACACAAAAAAACCATCTCGCTACAAAACCAATGTCGGTTTCGCGCCACCACAAATACAAATTTTGCTCGCCCTAAAGCTATACAAAATCTACCCGAGTAATATCGCTGGCAACTACGCCTCTGAGAGTAGCAAGAATTTCCCCAGTAATCGGGATACTAATTAAAGCTCCGTCAACACCTTGGGTTACTGTAACTTGAGGAAAAGTTAGACCGCGCGACAGTACAATTAAATCTTGACTATCTTGAAAATCTAAAATTACATCTGCTCCGCCGCCGGATTCCAATACAAAGCGATCGCGCCCCGCACCACCAATTAAAAAATCGTTGCCCAACTCGCCGGAAACCAAATCATTTCCGTCGCCACCCTCCAAATAATCGTTATCTCTGCCGCCGTACAAGAAATCGTCGCCATCACCACCGATGATGCTGTCATTACCTCGATTGCCTCTGAGAGTATCGTTACCGCGATTGCCGATAACTGTATCCTCTCCAGGGCCGCCAGTAGCAGTATTGTTGCGATCGTCCCCTGATAAATAATTCGGCTGTAATGGAGCTAAGCCGTACTGCATTTGTCTGATCAACTGCACAAACGAAAATTCTGGTGCTGTTCTCACACTCTCTGCACCGCCTCTGCTTCTGATCGCTACTGACACATTGGGCAGGGCAAAATTCATCGCACCGATAAACTCGTTAAAATCTGAATCGTTGTTATAAGTAAATTCAGGACTGTTTAATTGTTCTACGGAAATTTGCCTCTGCAAAAAACCCACGGGCGGAGTAGTTAACAAATTTTCAGTTCGATGTTTTGCCAAAACAGTTAAGGGATTAATACTCGGATCGGTAAAACTTTGGATAAATACTTTTCCCGGGATAAATGCTTCACCAAACAAGGTGACGAAATCTCCGGTGACAATGTAGTGAGTGACATTTTTGTTGCCGACTCTGCCGAGATTTCTCCGAAAACTGGTGAATGTACTCGCTGACACTCCCGGAGAGTTGAAAGTAAAGATATCGCCGGTCAGAGATGTGTATTCGGTTGCTACAATTTGAGCGACTGCTCCGCCCCAACTGTGCCCGATGACATCTGGCAATAATTTGCTGGGGTTTTTACCAGTATTTTGACCGATTTCTGTGAGCCAATTTCTGATATTATCTTTGTTCTTTTCAAATTCAGGTAAACCTATGTCCCGCGAGTCGGAAAAGATAGCGTCGCCGTCGATGAAGTCTGTACCTTTAAATACGAGGGCGGGCGGGTTTTCGGGATTGGATGAACCGAACCCGATCGCATAAAAGTTTGTTTCTGGGTCGTCGAATATGCGATCGATATAGTAGCCATTAGTATCTAGGAAAGTCGAAACTTCATTTTGCGCGCTCGGCTTTTGATTCAAAAAAACAATTGACTTAGCTAGAGCTTCATAAACAGCAGGCGAGGCACTCATAATATTATATTTTCTGTTTGTTGGTATTTGCGATCGCTCTCTTCTTGAGCTAATTTTCCAATGGCAGCCATTATAGCTGACAAGATTTGTATGGTACACTTGATAATATCAACTCAAGAATTAAGTTTTTGCGGTTATGGGTATTATTCGTCAATACATTGCTCCATTGATAGCGGTATTAGTATTTTTCGCGGCTCTGGTAGCAGTCAGTGCTCGCATCTTTTTGCCTGGTGACATGGCTGCCCCGGCACCGATTGAGGAAGCGATCCCCCAAAAGCAAGCGGCAGTAGTGAATCCAATTTTCTTGGGGCTAAATGATGCCGCTCTCCGTGTCCGCTGAGCTGATGTCTGCTCAACTGATACCGGGTTACTGGCTGCGATCGGGATCGGGACTCGATCGAGCAAAACTGGTAAAGTTTATGCACCGGACATACCGAGAGCTTTACCCGGATGGGGAATTGGGACATTTGGCTCAAACTGTCGAGCAGTATTTTTCTAACCAGACGCCGGTTTGGTGGGTAGAGTGCCAGAAAAACAGCCAGGAAGAGGCAGAAATTTTGCCGGTGCTTCCCTCGCAGCATCTCAATCCCCAATCTCAAGTCCAAAATCTGACATCGGTTGTGGGATGTTTGTGGTTGGGAAATGCGATCGACCAAATCACAGGAACCCGCCACGCTCACATTTTTTTGCTCTACGTAGCACCGGAACACCGCCGTCTGGGGATCGGTGCAGCTTTAGTTATTCATGCTGAAAACTGGGCGCGGGAAAGGGGCGATCGGCAAATTGGTTTGCAAGTATTTCTGAGCAATCAGCCTGCGGTGAATCTCTATAAAAAATTAGGCTATCAAAGTCATTCCCTCTCGATGCTCAAATCCCTTTGAAAAATAAAAGGTACGGTTTATAGTAAGGACAAAGCAGTCCTGATACATAAAGAAGCTGAAAACTTCGTGACTTTATGGGGACTTAAGTCTTGACTGCGAACTTTATGGAGGAGTGAAGTCCTCACTATGAACCACATGAGGACTTCACTCCTCCCTCGGAATACTTTTATTGGTATTATCCTACTTGCTGTTGACCGTTGTCTGAGTTGCTGAGGAGCATCCTCTGTACGGTAAAGTTTTTTTATGAACAATAACGACTACTCCAACGCCCTTGATACTGATACGGAACTGGAAAGCCCTTTGGATCAATTTGACGAATCCGAACCCCCGCTGCCAGATCCCGAGGAAATGCTGCCTTTGCTGGAATCCCCGGAACCTCAGCACCGGATGATTGCGGCGCGGGCTTTTTGCGAACTACAGGACGATCGAGCAATTTCGCATTTAATTAATTTATTGAGAGACGGTTGCCCCTTGGTGCGAGTCAGCGCGGCTTATGCTTTGGGGCGAAATCCGAGTCCCGATGCTGTGGAACCGCTGATTTTTCAGCTTAACCGCGACTGGAACGGTTACGTTCGCAAAGGGGTAGTTTGGGCCTTGGGAAATTGCAACGACCACCGCGCTTTGCCATCTTTAATTGATGCTCTGAAAACTGATATTTCGGCGGTGCGTTTGTGGGCGGCGAGCTCTCTGGGTCAAATGGCAAAAGTTGGTTACTATGTGGTGATTGCGGCGATTCCGCCGTTGATTGAAGCGCTGCGGCGGGATGCTGTGTCTGCTGTGCGAAGTAATTCCGCTTGGGCGATCGGGCAACTGGCACGCGAATTGCCGAATAATATAGTGTACGCTGGGGCGATCGATGGTCTAATTGAAGCTTTAGAAGAAGATGAAGACATGGGCGTGCGGGAAGATGCTAAATCTTCGCTATTGCGAGTCGGCGACCCGCGGGGATTGCAGATAATTGAAGACTTAGAAATGGAAGGACTTTTGTGATATAATTACCACAATTAAACACCATTTACTAATTACCAATTATGAATTTCATCAATCCTAAGACAGATTTTGGTTTCAAAAAAATCTTTGCATCGCCCCAGCACAAAGAAGTGTTGATTAGCTTCCTGAATGCCATGCTCTACAACGCAGAGCCGACCATTCAAGACTTAGAAATCATCGATCCCTACGCCGCACCGACAATTACTGGTTTAAAAGACACTTACCTGGATGTCAAAGCCAAAATTACAGGCAACAAAACTGTCATTATCGAAATGCAGGTAATTAATGTAGAAGCTTTTACCAAACGCGTCATCTATAATGCAGCTAAAACCTACGCAACTCAACTCAAGCCGAGAGAAGGCTACTCAAAATTAAATCCCTTGATTGCCTTAACAATTACCGATTTCATCCTGTTTGAAAACACCGAGAAATTTCTCACTCATTTTGTCTTTAAAGAAGTTGAAGAAAACATCGAATATTACAGAGAAATAGAGTTGTTTTTCCTGGAACTCCCCAAGTTCAATAAAAAATTAGAAGAAGTTGAAGGTTTGATTCAAAGTTGGGCTTATTTTATCAAAAATGCTCCCGATCTGGAGGAAATACCGGAGAAATTTGC
This sequence comes from Microcoleus sp. N9_B4, assembly GCF_036701635.1. NCBI lineage: Bacteria > Bacillati > Cyanobacteriota > Cyanophyceae > Oscillatoriales > Microcoleaceae > Microcoleus > Microcoleus sp. N9_B4. Next base: position 81,979 of record NZ_JAUBRC010000029.1, read on the forward strand.
ATCAGTACCCGAAATGCAAACAGCTTTTAACATCGCTAACAGGTCAAATTTAAACCTTCAGGAATTACAAGCATTAGAAAAACGGGAAATGTTTTTTGAAGACCAACGTGGTGCTGTGATTAAAGGTCGTCGAGAAGGTAGAATTGAGGGGCAAATAGAATTAATTATGCGTTTACTTGTGCGACGTACTGGTGAGATGTCGCCAGAAATTCAAACTCGCATCCAGCAGCTATCTACCGAACAATTGGATGATTTAGGAGAAATTTTGCTAGATTTTACCAGTCAAGAGGATTTGATAGCTTGGTTGGAATCGGTGTCAGCAGAGCAGCAGTAAGGACACGGCAGTACCGTGTCCCTAGAGATATCATCTGCTAATCTAATAAGTCTGGTTCCCGGCGCACAATCATGTCATAAAGCGGTTGAAAGCTAAACCATCCCATGCGGTGAGTCCCTACTTGCTGCTGTGTCAAACTCGCACATTCTGGTTTGATGAGAATTGGTTTTCCTGCTGCTTCGGCCATTAACTGCGCTTGACAAGAACGTTCCATTGCAATAAACCACCAAGCAGCTTCATCTACTGTTTGACCTACTGTTAACAGTCCGTGATTTTGTAAAATAATCGCTTTTTTCTCACCTAAAGTTTTGGCGATACGTTTAGCTTCTTCGATTTCCAAAACAACTCCGGTGTAATCGTCAAATAAAGCTTGGTCTTGATAAAAAGAACAAGCATCTTGCGTCAGCGGGTCAAGCAGGCGGCCCAAACTCGACCAACTTTTGCCGTAGGGAGAATGAGCGTGGGCTGCTGCGATTACGTCGGGGCGGGCGCTGTGCACTTGGGAATGAATGGCAAATGCTGCTTCGTTTACGGGTTTATTTCCTTCAACTACTTCGCCTTTGTGGTTGACTAAAATTAGGTCGCTGACTCGAATTAAACTAAAGTGCATTCCAAAAGAATTGACCCAGAAATGGTCGAGGTGTTCGGGGTCGCGGACGGTGATGTGTCCGGCAATTCCTTCGCTGAATCCGAAGCGGGCAAATAATCGAAATGCGGCGGCTAAACGCTGTTTGCGGTGGTGGCGTTCTTCTTCAATTGAGTTGAATGTTGGGGGTTGAATGGTGACTTTTGGGATTTTTAATGCGACCATATATTTTATTTTGTCATGAGGAATGGGTAATTGCTAATTGTGCGGCAGGCATCTTGCCTGTCCTACTGACTGGCGACTTCACTGAGGCGCAAACCTGATATATTTTGGCAGTCAAAGGTGGCGTTATTGCCGGGGTGGCGTTTGATTAATTCGATAATTTGTCCGGCGGGGTTTTGCAGAAACCACTGGGTTAATGAGCCGTAGTCTAGAGGACGCTCTGATAGCGGTTTAAAGTTTTTATTTTGCCATATTTTAGCAGCATTCTGCACGTTTTCGACTCGAATCGCGACGTGGTGAACTGCTGCTAATCCTCTTTCTTCCTGGAAACGGTTTTTTTGGTCGCCGGCTGCGTGGGGCGCATCTAATACTACTAAGCCGCCGGCTGGCATTAATAAGGTCATTAAATGCAGCCACAAATCGGAGGGAACGTTAATGTTTGTCGAACAAAAGTTAATCGGGAACAAGTCTGGGCCTTCGACAATTTTGGCGCCGAAAGGGCGGAAAGATGCGGCGTATTTTTCGAGTTCGGTTCGGCTGGGAAATGTGATGACAAAGTGGTCGATCGCAACTTGTTCGTCGTACAGGTGTGTTTCAAACGTCCAGGCTGTTAAAAATTCGGGAGTGATAAATTGGGGGTTGAGTTCCAGCAAGCCATTGTTTTCGATGAAAGGTGAGTCAAGATGGCCCTCAAGGTTGCGATCGAACTTTAGGGTTTTTAGATTCAAGTTTTTCATGTATCTCACCCGATGTTGAAGGACGCAAAACTGCGAATTTTGTTTACAAGCTGAAGTGGACACACATTTGGTGCGCCTTAATTCAAAAATAACACAAAATTTAATACTGGCAAGCCGATCGCGCGATCGCAACTCCCAAACCTTTACAAAGCAAATATTCCCCAATCTAAAATCTCAAATCGGATGGTTTGCCGATCGCGTTTCCGGCCAACCACGCTGTAGTCCAGGCACTTTGGAAGTTGAAACCGCCCGTCACGCCGTCGATATCCAAGATTTCGCCCGCAAAGAAAAGTCCGGGACAGCGGCGGCTTTCCATTGTCTTAAAATCGACTTCTTTGAGGTTGACACCGCCGCAGGTGACGAATTCTTCCTTAAATGCGCCTTTTCCAGCAATCTGATATTCGCCTTGAACCAGTTCTTGCAGGAGGCGATCGAGGATTTTATTCGATAAGTCAGCCCAGCGTTTTTGCTCATCAATGCCGATCGAACTTGTCAAACGTTCCCAGAGGCGGCGCGGCACCGGAAACGGACAGCTAGAGACAATCAATCGGTGCGACAACTGCGACTTAACCGCTAGCAGTTGCTGTCGCAAAACTTCCGCATTGTACTGGGGAAGCCAATTAATCAGCACAGATGTTTTATAATGGCGATCGTGCAAAAATCTCGCACCCCAAGCCGAAAGTTTGAGTACAGCAGGCCCACTTAAACCCCAGTGAGTAATTAGCAAAGGCCCGCTTTGTTCTAATTTAGCTCCCGGCAATTTCACCTTAGCATTAGGAACAGAAATTCCGGCTAAATCTTTGATTCTGCTGTCGGAAATATTAAAAGTAAATAGAGAAGGAACGGGCAGTTCTACAGTATTACCTAACTCTTTTGCCCACTTATAACCCGAAGGATTACTGCCTGTAGCGAGAAGAATGCGATCGCACTTAAGTCTCTCCCCCGACTTCAACTCAATTTCAAACCTAGGGGCGGTGTCCCCCTGTTCGCCCTCTGCGGTGTTGCCCGTTAATTTCTTTACTGAAACGACTGCATCACCAGTGCGAATTTTCACGCCTGCATCCTCAGCAGCCCGGATCAAACAGTTAACAATTGTCGCCGAATCGTCTGTGGTCGGAAACATTCGGCCGTCTTCTTCGGTTTTCAACTTCACACCGTGACCGGCAAACCATTCTACAGTATCGCGGGGTTGAAATCGAGTAAAAGCACCGCGCAGAGCTTTCCCTCCTCTGGGGTAATTCTGCACTAAAACACCGGGGTCAAAACAAGCGTGAGTCACGTTGCAGCGCCCGCCGCCAGAGATGCGAACTTTTGCCAGGAGTTGCCGGCCAGCTTCTAGTAAAGTGACGCGGGCCTGCGGGTAGGTTTTAGCACAGGTAATTGCACTAAAAAAACCAGCAGCACCGCCGCCGATGACTGTAATTTTGAGCATTCGATCGGACAAATTTTTTCTCGCTTATTCTGGTTCAAAATCGGATTTTGCCGCCCCGCAAGTCGGACAAACCCAATCGTCGGGGATATCTTCAAAGGGTGTACCGGGAGCTATGCCTCCGTCGGGGTCGCCTAGTTCTGGATCGTAGACGTAATTGCAAACTGTACAAACGTATTTTTGCATTTGCTTAACTTAATTTTTTTTTGTAAGCTTATAGATTGTACTTGACAACGCAACTTAGTGCAATATAGGAATCCTTGCAGGAGTCGTAAATCTTTTACCCCACCCCAACCCTCCCCTTACCAAGGGGAGGGAGTAAGAAATTCACAAATGATTTTAGGATTGCTATATCACTTTCAAAAAGCAATGAGACTTTCGGTAATTTCCAAGTCTTGATAAATTAAGTTTGGCATCATTTTTTAATCTAAAATCTAAAATCTAAAATCGTCAAAGCCTCTAGAAGCACAGTTCTAGAGGCTTGATTGTATTTTTTATTAGTTTACTGCGATTGGAAGACTAGACTTTCGCTAAAGGCTTAGTCCAAACGCCGTTTTCATCTTCTTCGTACTGCTGGTGAATGGCGTTCCAAGCGGTGTGTTCCGCTTGTATCGAGTCGTTGCTTTCGTCAAATGCGGCGTTGTAGGATTCGATAAAGGTTTTTTGAGCAGCTTCCGACAGGTGCGATCGCACTTCTGGAGATAAGTCTGCCGGACTATTGCAGCGACCTTTGACGGCGCGCGGCAGCGTCATCTCGCTAACTGAAACTTCTTCGCCACCTGCACTTTCTAGCAAGAGTTGAAATTCGCCCGATTTATCTGCGGGAACTTCTGCCATCACGAGAAATTCGCCTGCTTCAACGCGGGTTTGATAGATAGTTGCTTTCTCTTCCGGCATTCCCAAAGCGACCAAAGCGGAAACTAGACCCGCACCGGCCGAACCTGCGATCGCGCCGCTAGCTGCACCCAACAGTACAGCACCCAGCGGGCCCGCCGAGACTACTGCACCGACAAAGGGAATAAACAGCACGCCGACGCCTGTTAGCAAACCCAAAAAAGAACCGAATAAGGAACCAAAAATCGCCCCGCTTCGCAGACCGCCTAATATCACATCTTTTTTAGTAATAAAGCCGGCAATTTTAGTTTTAGATTGAAAGTTTTTTCCCATTACTGAGATGTGGTCGCGGGAAACTCCGCGATCGAGCAACCGCCGAATTACGCCGTCTAATTGTTCTTCTTCCTTAAATACGGCTGAAACTGTGCGTTCGGCTAAATATTCCTCTGTCATTGTTCCTCCTTGATGGTTTTGCGATTAGTAGTGCTGGTTTTCAGTATAGGAGCAGGCTGTAGGGCGATCGCATCGACCGCGAGATAGAGGTCGATCGACTGTGGCTAGATTCAGTCTATATCAAAGGAGTTAAACCATTAAGTATTCGGCACTCACTCAAGTTTATTTCATATTTTTATTCATCTCTTATATAAGTTCCAAGATACTCCAGTTGGTCGATCATTTCCTCTGCTGACTTAGCAGCAATCAAATTCAAAAGTCCCCGCAACTGTGCGCCCACGGAGTACCGCTGCTGTTGTGCAAGAATGATTCCAGTATGACTTCTCTCTTCTGCAATACAGATATGGTGTAAACGGCTGAAATCTCTCCGATTAAAACTGTAAACGACTCGCCCTTGCTCGGTTGCCCAAATGAGCTGTTCTTCATCTGAAAAACTCAGCCTATTAGCCTCCGAGGTTGTTATCACATCTACACCCGAATTTCGCAGAGCTAAGATTAGAGCTTGTTCCTGAATATCCTCATCAAGATATAAACGAATCTTACTCACGATAGCTTACCTGCCATAGAGTCTGCTTCCAAGCGCTCCCACTCAGCATTTTCTGCTGCTATTTCCGCGTCAATTTGCTTTTTGTTCGCATAATAGTAAGCTAAGGCTGCATAAACCTGTGCTAAATTCAAGTGCGTTCTCTTTTGAACAATTACTTCAGGAGTCCATCCCGCATTAAAATCAATAGCAATGTTCTCTACCGTAATTCTAGTTCCTGCAATTCGCGGGCGGCCGCCGCAAGTTCCGGGCGTGCGGACAATTAGCGTTCCAATATCAACGGCAGTTGTCATATTTACCTCGATTGAGTTAACTTGATTCTAGTGTAACGCAGCTTCATTTCTACCCGATCGCATTTATCAAGGTTAATCAATGCCATTAGCACCCCTGTTTCCTGTCGTTCATCCCATCCTCAAATCTGCTTTTCCCAGATGTCTGTGGACTGGAGATATCAACAGCCGAGAGATCGCCCTCACATTTGACGACGGGCCGCACCGTCAGCACACACCTCAACTGTTAAAAATTTTAGATAAATACGACATCAAAGCTAGTTTTTTCTGGCTAGGTTTTTGCGTGGACAGGCATCCAGAAACGGCTAAAGAAGTGTACGATCGCGGACACTGGATCGGTCTCCACGGCTATCAGCATATATCGTTTCCCAAACTCAAAACCCACGAACTCAAACAAAGTTTAGAAGACACGCAGAAAGCAATTGCCAAAGCTTGCGATTTAGACCCAAAATTAATCCTGGACGTGCGGCCACCCAACGGCATTTTTACGCCGCGAACATTAGAGTTATTGCAACAGTGGGAATATCGCCCTGTAATGTGGAGTGTCGTCCCAGAAGATTGGGTGCGACCGGGGGTGAGGAAAGTTATTAGTCGCATTGTGCAGCAAACTGAAAACGGATCAATTATTGTACTGCACGACGGCTATTGCGGCGGCGAAGATGTTGCAGCTTCGGCGGATAAAATAATTCCCTTGCTTTTGTACAAAGGTTACAAATTTGTGACAGTCGATCGACTTTGGGAACAGAACAACATTCAAATAACAGGAAATTAAATCCATGAAAAAAAGACAGTTGATTGCATCTCTTTGTTTGGTAAGTGCCGGATGGGCGATCGAGCTTTCTCCTGCTTCCATCAGTGCTGAAACCCCACTTGTCGTACAGCAGCCAGCCAGTGACCTGTCCGTGCCTGCCTCCAACTCGAAAATCCCGCAAGTGGAACTGCTAAATCCGGGAGTGGAACCCCGACAACAGTTGCGTTTAAAACCAAGTTTAGGTGTTAAACAAACGACTACTATGGTTGTAAAAATGGAGATGGAAGTGTCTACAGCCGGCAGAAGTACGAATGTGAATAAAGTTCCGATAATGGTCTTAACTATAGACACAAAAGCCACAAAGATTGATGCTAATGGAGATATTCACTACGATGTTTCATACGCTAGTGCAGATATTGCTGCCGATACTACAAATTTGCCAATTGCGGCCCTGGATAGTATGCGATCCGCAGTCAAAAAGTTAGTTGGATTGAAAGGTTCTTTCATCATGGATAATCGGGGCGCTCATAAAGGAGGTAGCTTTACTTTGCCGGCAGAAGCTGACAACAACTTGAAACAAATGATTCAAAATATGTCTAAATCGTTACAACAGCTTGCCTCACCTCTGCCAGCAGAAGCAGTTGGCAAAGGTGCTAAATGGCGCATCTCTTTTCCATCTAATGCCGGTGGCATGAATGTGAATCAAACTGCTATCTATGAATTGATTGACTTGCAAGATGGAGTTGCTACTCTCAAAACTAGCGTAGAACAACAAGCAAATCCCCAAAATTTGACTTTACCCCAATTACCTGCTGGCTCTACTATGGCCATAAAATCTTTTGCGTCTCAGGGTCAGGGAGAAGTTGTAATGCGACTGGATCAATTAATGCCTTTTCGTTCTGTCGTCTCTATCAATTCTAATTCTGAAATGATTATTAAAGTTGCAGGGAATCCAGAAGAATTAACAATGAAAACAAAATTGCTGATGGAGATGACTTTGGATTCTAAATAAGCGCTCGATCGGGTTGGAATACCTGATAATATGTAAACCTTGCGTAAGTTTTGATCGCAAATTTTGTGACAAAGGAGGATGTTGTATGGTTCGATCGCACAGATGGCAAGCTATCATCGGTTTAGTGGTAGCCCTGGGGATAATCATCGGGAATTTAGTGTTTCCAGGTCTGAATGTAGCGCCGGCATTTGCTCAAGCCAAATTTACGGATGTTAACGACCATTGGGCGCAAGCTTGCATTGAGGAGTTAGCACAGAAAAAAATCATCAGTGGCTACTACGAAGATGGCACTTTTCGGCCGAATCGCCCCGTCAGCCGCGCTGAGTTTGCGGCGATGGTTCGCATGGCTTTTCCCGATGCCAAAACCGTCCGCGCTCCGATCGACTTTGCAGATATTCCCACGAATTACTGGGGTTTTAAAGCAATTCGAGAAGCTTATCAAACGGGTTTTATGTCTGGATACAGTGGCAGTATCTTTAACCCCACTTTGAATGTTACCCGCTGGCAGGTTTTGGTAGCTTTAACCAGCGGCTTAAAATATACACCTGCAGGGCCGGCGGCTGAGATTTTGGATGCGACGTTTGAAGATGCGCGGGATATTCCCGAACTGGCCAGAAGTGCGATCGCCGCCGCGACAGAAAAACAACTTGTAGTCAATTATCCGGCTGTTAAACAGCTAGAACCTACTCGGAATGCTACTCGCGCCGAAGTCGCAACTTTTTTCTGTCAGGCGATCGCCAAACCCGGCCAAACTGCCTTAGTTCCTACCCAATATATCGCCCAAGTTCCGCCCAATATCGGCCCGCCGAGAACAACAGAAACCTCGGAAGCGGGGAAAGTTCGGGCGGAAGTTTCTTTCGTAAAAGAAGCAGAAAATGCTACAAATCTCCGCATCAGAATTATCCGCGACGGTAAAACTTTATTAGAAGAACCCGTGCTGATTCCGACTCGTTCTCTAGTAGATAACCCCGACCAAAGGGCCAGCGAAGAAGTATCAGAAGGACGTTTTTTATCGCTGCGAATCCGTGATTTGGACGGCGACAAAGAACCGGAAGTGCTGGCAGATTTAGTGTCAATCAAAAGCGGCGTCCGCTGCTGCAATTATTCGTTTATTTACCGCTACGACTCTGGGGCTAACAAATACAGTCACATCAAGCATTTCTGGGGCAATGTGAGTTACGAAATTGTCGATTTTGGCAAAAATGACATTCCAGAGTTTAAGAGTCAGGACGGCAGATTTTCCGAGGCTTTTACAAATTACGCTGATTCTCGCTTTCCGCTGCAAATTTGGCAGTACCGCCAAGGTAAAATGCAAGATGTTAGCAAACAGTATCCGGTGGAAGTATACACAAATTCTGCTGAGCTTTGGCTGGAATCTAACAAGCGTCTGAGTGAAAAGGGGGAGGTGAAAGGGGTTTTGGCGGCCTTCATGGCGAACAAGTATGTCATGGGCCAGGAGGCGGAAGGTTGGCAGTTGTTGGAGAGAGTTTATCAAGGGCGCGATCGCACTCAATTCTTTGGGAAGTTGCGGGAGTTTTTGGTAAGTACGGGTTATGCTAGTAAGTAGATTTGGAGGTTTTTAACCGCAGATTTAAGCGGATTAACGCTGATAATATCTGTAGGGGCGGGTTTTACGAATAATATCTAATTCTTACTAAGAATATTACTCAACCCGCCTCCATACAACAGATAACCCACGTCAACTATTCATCAAATTTCTCGTCACATATTAATTTGTTTAAATAAAGTAAATTACTACTTACATCTTTCACCATTCTCCAGAACAGGCAAGATGCCTGTTCCACAAAGAGTGAATTTTCTTGTGGAACAGGCATCTTGCCTGTTCATAAAAAGCTTATTGAGAATGGTGCAACATCTCAGTTACTAATCAATTGTGAATAAATACCAAAAATTGTTGCTTTTTGAAGCGCCAAGCTAAAATAAATATAAAATATCAGATATTTAATCACTTAAAATGGTATATCCATCTGCGCCTTGGCATCTGCAAGGTTATGCTGTTCAGACTTTACAATTGGTAGATGTGGCACGAGTGCGCGCCTTGGTTCCCTCTGAATTAGAAATTGTCTCTTTATTGCCCGGAAAAACCCTAGGCGGCATTTATATATCCTCCTACGGGTTGGGTTCCGTGATGGAGTACAATGAGTTAATTGTAGTTAGCGCGATCGTCAATTATGCAGGAAAATGGGGCGCTTGGATTTCCCACATCTACGTAGACAATCCTAACTCGGTAGCGGGCGGGCGCGAAATTTGGGGACTTCCTAAAGAATTAGCTCAATTTAGTTGGGAAGGTAGCGATTCGGTAAAGGCAGCACCGCTAGGCTACCGCGTCACAGTTAGCCAAGGAAACCGTCAACTGTGCAGCCTCAATTACAGCAAGCAAAATTTAGCCTTACCGCTGCCTTTTAGCGGAAATGTTTTCAGCGCTGACCGCAGCAATTTGCTGTTGTTTAAAGGAGGATTAGAGTCTCGCATCGGTTTGATAAAATGCGAATTAGAAGTGGCAGAAGAAAGTCCTTTTGCCAGTTTAAACTTAGGCCAGCCCTTGCTAGCAGTTGCCTGCGAAGATATGCGTTTAACAGTCGGTGCGCCGGAATTTGTGGGAAACAGAGCCGTTGAGTTCAGTTATCAAAAAACTGGGTTGAAAACCCCGTCCTTCTAGGACGGCTTTAATTGTAACTTTTCATTACGCCATACTCCGTTTTGTGCTGATTGCGGTAGCATAAGAGTGGAGGTAGAGCAATGCTCGTTTTTGAGTTTAAATCTTACGGAAAATCAAGTCAGTTCAAAGCAGTAGACGAAGCAATTCGTACCGCTCAATTTGTCCGCAATAGCTGTTTGCGCTATTGGATGGACAATCCCAAAAAGAACAAATACGACTTGAATAAATATTGTGCTGTACTGGCAGCTACGTTTCCGTTTGCTGACGAACTCAACTCAATGGCAAGACAATCAAGTGCTGAACGTGCTTGGGCAGCTATCTCCCGATTTTACGAAAACTGCAAGAAGAAGATTCCTGGTAAAAAAGAGTATCCAAAGTTCCAGCGAGACTGTCGCTCGGTAGAGTACAAGTCAACCGGATGGAAGGTTGCAGATGACAGAAAGTCGATAACTTTCACGGATAAAAAAGGAATTGGCAAACTCAAACTCAAAGGCACACGCGACCTGCATTTTTACCAAATCAACCAAATAAAACGGGTTCGATTGGTAAAACGTGCGGATGGTGTGTACGTCCAGTTCTGTATTGATGTTGACCGAAAGGAAAATACAGCGCCGACAGGTAATACTATTGGATTGGATGTCGGGCTAAAAGAATATTACACCGATTCAAACGGAATCAAGGTTGAAAATCCTAGGTTTCTGAGGAAAGGTGAACGTGTTCTCAAACGCAGTCAACGTCGGGTATCTAGAAAAGTCAAAGGTTCAAAGAATAGAGGCAAAGCTCGACAGATTCTTGGTAAGCGCCATCTCAAAATAAGCAGGCAACGTAAAGACCATGCCGTAAAGTTGGCAAGGTGCGTCACTCAGTCCAACGACTTGATAGCCTACGAAGATTTGAGAATCAAAAATATGCTGCAGAATCACTGTCTCGCCAAGTCTATTAACGACGCATCTTGGTATCAATTCCGTGTCTGGCTTGAATATTTTGGA
>NZ_JAUBRC010000030.1:0-29919 GCF_036701635.1 Microcoleus sp. N9_B4
GATGCGGGGAAACCAGCACGTCCGGATCTAACTGAGAGGTGCGAAGGATAATACCTTCCATCGACTCAACCAACCGCCGTTGACGCCGAGAAAACAAAGGAAGAGAACAGAGAGATGAATAAGTCCCATGCTACCGGATTTGATATCAACCATCCTTAAGTTTTTCGACTAACAGTCAACAGTCAACAGGCCCTACTCAATATCACTGCAATGTGCTGGGGCCACGAGCGTTTAGCCGATCGAAAACGTATCGGGAAATGGCCGGAAAAGCTGTTTCGTCCTTGGCATAAGCCGGATCGTCGGCAAAAACAACTAAAATATAAATCGCGCGATCGTCTAAAGTTCTGACAAAGGCCGCTTCGCTGCGGGATTTGGAAGTATAGCCTACTTTGGAACCAAAATAAATATTAGTTGGTAAAGATTCGCCAAGAAATCCTTTTATTGAATTGCTAGGGTCATTTTTCCATGCCTTGGGGTCTAAGTCTCTAGTCAGCAAGTAAGCCATTTTGCGACTGGCGACGCTGGAAACGGCTTGCCTAGTATAGATTTCATATATTAATCTGGCCGCTTGGTCGGTAGTTACTTGATTGCGAATCGGCTGAGAAGCATCGCCCCGCAATTGCAAGTCGCGACCGATTGGCCCTTCTTGTCTTAAATAGTATATGGGATAATTTTTGGTGCTTATACGAAGATCATTGTAGCCTGCGGACTGGAAAAATGTGTTAATTTGAGTGCGCTTTTTCAGCCATGTTTGCAACTCTTCTCCTGAGAGCCTGCCGCCGGATTTTGTATCTGTGATTTTGTCTAAAAGTCTGCTGGCAGCATCGTTGTTGGAGATGCGAATCATTTGCTCTAGGTCGTTTTTAAATGCAGATTCTCTTTGCGTAATAATGCCTTTTTCTATGGCTGAGTAAAACGCTGCCATCCAAAATAACTTGGCAACGCTAGCGGGAAATCGAAGAGTTTGATTTTGATATCCGGCAAAGGTGTGACTTTTGGAATTGCTGACATCAAATAAGGTAATTGATAGCCGTTCTGCGGGCATTCCTTTGGTGGTTGCAATCTTCACCGCTTCATCAACAATCCCTTGCAATTCTTGAGAGTAAACTGGATTGGGAGGTGTTTTGATGTTGTAGCTAAAGGTAGGCTCGCTTTGAAGATTGGCTAAATTTTCCGATGGTTCAATTGTCGGAGGCGAGAGTGCTTCTTGAGGCGAGACGGCCTGTTGAGCCAAGATGACTGGCGGTTCTGGGGCACGGCGAATTCTGAACGGTATTGTGACAATCCAACCGATCGCGATCGCCCCGGCAATTAAGCACAGGATGTTACGGTACTTTAAGCGAGAAAATTTCGTTCTGACTCGACGACGGGATTGGACTGGACGCTGGCTGCTTTCGCGTCGTGGCCCGATTCGGCCTAGGGGCTCGATTGGGCGTCGGGGGGAAATTGGGCGTGGGCGGCGTCGGCGTTCTACTTGCATTACAGTTTTGTGCTATCAAACTCGCACGATCAGTTTATAATAGGGCGGCATCTAAATGACAAGTGTGTCGATCTAGTCCGCTGTTGCCCATTTTATCTGTCTACTAGGCTGATTGAGACTTCTAGTAATTGTAAAATTTTCAGGATAGCACTCAGTTGAAGCAAAATCCTTGGAAAAACATGAGAAATTTTTTGAGTCTGGCTGTTTTGGGATTTGCGATCGTCGGCGTGAATAATTCTTTGATACCTGATGTTTGGGCATTTCACTCTCAATCTGCTACGGGATATGTTGTCGATCGACAAACACCCGGACAGGGCGCGGATGTAGCGTTTTCCTTGACCGGAGAAAGCGAAAATCTGGAAGTAACAAACAAGCAAACTGTTTCCAGTTTCCCGAGTCTGTTTTGGGACTTCAACAATTTAGCGGAAATTTCTTATTCCGAATTGCTAAAGGTGCTGGCGAGACGACCTGACTCCAATAATACGGGGAGAGAAACCGCTGCACAACCGGAAGACATAGCACGTTTTGAACAGGTTGTACAGTATGCAAAACAACAAAATTTGCACGATCGCTCGATCGGAGAAATCGTCCAGGCGATCGCCGATAATTTCCAAGGATTGCCCTACGCCGCCGGTTTGCTGGACGAATCCGGCGAAGAAAAGTTGATCGTAACTTTGAATAAATTTGATTGCGTTTTGTTTGTAGAAAGCGTTTTGGCGATCGCCAGGGGCGTAGCAGTACAAGATTACGACTATCAAAATTTTGTCAATCGCATAGAAGAACAGCGGTATTTAAACGGTAAAATCAACGGTTATTGCAGCAGATTGCACTATTTTTCCGAATGGATTAACGACAATCAAAAACGGCAAACTGTGGAAAATATCACGGCTAAATTAGGCGGAGTGCCCATGAATAAAACACTAAATTTCATGAGCCAGCACCGCAGCAGTTACCCGCAAATGGTCAAAAACGAAGCAACTTATCAGTGCATAGTCAGCCAAGAAGCAGAATTAGCCAAAACTGCGGTTAATTACATCCCGACAAATCGGATAAAAAGTATTTATTCTCAATTAAAACCCGGAGATATTGTGGCGCTAGCCACGGATGTTAAAGGATTGGATGTTACCCACACGGGTTTTGTGTACAGGAATGCAGACGGGAATTTGGGTTTAATTCACGCTTCCCCGGCTGGGGAGGTGACGGTTGCTTACGACTTGCACAGATATATTAGCCGAGTCGAAAGTGCGATCGGCATTGTAGTCGCTAGGGCGATCGATCCCAGATAAAGATGATATGTGAGGTTATCAACAGAAAGGACTAAAGCCCTTACTACGAACCTGTTATGATTTTTGGTGTCTTTTCAGGATTTTATGCTTCAGACAAACCACCAAAACCCACTCCACAATACATCCCAAAATATAGCCGATAAAATCCTCGCAAGCAAAGCTGCTACCGATAAATAAACGCCCGAATAATTTAGCCCTAATCCATTGCAAAAAACGAGGATGCCACAGTTGGCTAAATTCAATTGCGGAGTTAAAAAGGAAAACTCCCCATTCTTTTAACAACTGATTACCAATAAACTAGGTTTATGGCCGATCCCTACCCCTGGGATGACGCAACTCCTCGTTAGCGCAGCCCTCGAAGAGGATCGCACTCAGCCAGCGGGCTGGTCGTCATAATTTACCTTGACAAAACGTGAGAACCTACCGATCATCAGGCTTTATCTGAAATGTGAATTGAAGTAATTGCCTCTTTCTTCTGAAAAGGAGATGATTTCATGCTTTGCAGCGATCGGCATTTCATCCTGATTTCATAATTGCGTGCAATTCTAGAGAAGTAAACTAATTTCGAGTATCTCAGGTAGCAACATTTTCTTTCGGTACTCTATCTCTAGTCTCAATGAAGTGAGTGTTCCTCAACTTCTTTGCAAAGATAGGATTTTCAGTTCTTCTCTTTAAAGTCATTGCCATTAGCAGATTCCAAAACGTTTTTTCCACCGCTATTCAAAACTATGTAATTGGGTTCCACCGCTATGCTGCTGAGGGCACGATTCTAAGTGAAGTCATCCATCCTCTAAACCACTATTCACAATTTCATCTAGCAAACGACATGAACAATACTTTCATTGCCACTTATTTTGATTGGGATCACCGGACTCCACGCAAACGCCATCGTTTGGCTAATCGGGTATTGAATAAATTGGGCTTGAACGGTCAAGTTATTCCAAAATCTCCTGGTATGGCAAGTATAGAAGCTCGAATGAATATTTTTCATTTGGCAAGCCAAACAGCAGCATACAAAGTATCTGGTGATGTTGTCGAAGTGGGTTGTAATGCTGGCGAAAGTTCGATTGTGATCAAAAAAGTTCTGAATGAGTATGCGCCGGAGAAACAATTTCATGTGTTTGACAGCTTTGAAGGGCTTCCAAAACTACAAGGAGACGATATTAAAGATGGAGTATACGATCAAGGTTCGATGACAGCGAGACTCGACGAATTCAAAAATAATTTTTCCGCTGTTGGACTGGATCTACCACATATTCATAAAGGATGGTTCGAGGATACTGTTCCTTCATGTCTTCCAGATAAGATCAGCTTTGCAATTGTGGACGGCGATCTATATAACTCTACTAAATATGTACTGCCCCATGTTTACGAGCGTCTAACGCCAGGAGCTATTTGCTTATTTGGCATTTATTATGATGAAAAGGTGTTTTCACGTCCACATACTGCTGAGCCTTTCAAATCGCCTGGTGTAAAACGTGCTTGTGATGAGTTTTTTGCAGACAAGCCTGAAAAAGTCTCTGTACTCTATGCTTGTGAGTATTCCAACGGCTATTTTCGCAAGCTGTAGAGACCAGTTTGATGGGAATAATAATCGGGTGTTTCTATCCTGAGAGTGTTTCATCACCTGGCTAAATAGGGCACTCCTCGGAATTTGCCGATCGGTAATAAATCTTGTTTATTGCCGATCGCCAACACCTAGAATGAAGCAAATCCGTCGTTACGTTAGCGCAGCCCTCGAAGAGGATCGCACTCAGCCAGCGGGCTAGGTGCTTGTGGCGCACCTGACGCTACTTAAAAATCAAGGACTAAAGTCCTTACTACAAACCCGATTAATTGACAATTTCGCTGCGAGATACCTTACTAATTCTAGCAGGATTTGGCGTTAATTCCGGCGGCGAAACTTGAACACTTCCCCACTCATTCAAAAAGCTTTTCAGCAAAACCTCTTGCTGAGTGCGAAATGTCTCGACATTTGCCCCTCCATTCATAATCACAAACCACACAGTTTCTTGTTTTTGAGTTGGCAGCGCTCCGCCCAAAGCGCTAACATTATCCAACGTGCCAGATTTGACTACTGCTAATTTGGGAAGCGCCCGTTCTGCCAGTATTCCTTCATCTTTCCCAACCACAGTTAAGACATCAGCAACTGTCATGCTGTAAGGTTCAAGATAGCGTTCTAAAGCTATAAATAACGCGCAAGCAGCCCGGGGAGAAATGAGATTTTCTTCGCTCAATCCCGAACCGTTGACGAGTTGAATTTCTGCAGGCGGAACTCCGGTTGCTGCTGCTGCTTTTTGCGCGACTGTTTTGGCACCACCGACAGTATCAGCTAGCATATCTGCCATGAGATTGTTGCTGTACTGATTCATTTTTTTGATCAGTTCAGCAAGGGGCAAAGAATAATGTTTGACTAAAGGCTGCACGTCATTGGGAGGTGCTGACAAAACTTTTACAGTACCCTCAATTGCTATTTGGGGTTTTGGCGTATTTGGAGGTAGTGTTTGATACTGGGCGGCGGCTTCGCTGGGCCAGATTTGACTGTTCAATCCTTGTTTGAGCAATTCTCCCGATTTGAGGGGATCAAGTTCAAAGTTCATGTAAAACTTATCAACAATTATCAAATTGCCACTGACTAGCTTGATCCCTTTTTGACTTAAGGCGTTACCAAGGGCGATCGCCTCTTCCCAGACAAACAACGGATCGGCGCTTCCTTGAACAATTAAATCGCCTTTTAATACGCCGTTTTCAATTTTTCCAGTTGTACCAATTAAGGTGATAAATTGATGTTCCGGCCCGAATTCTTGCAGCGCTACGAGAGATGTTGCTACTTTGGTAATAGAAGCGGCGGACAGAGGAACGGTACCTTGATGATTGGCTAGCAAAGTATTGCCAGATTGCATCCAGACGCCTTGGTTTTCTTTGGCAAAACCTTGGGCTGCCAACCCGTTGAGATATTGCTGGATTTTGGTATTTGTGGGGGTTTCGGGATTGGTAGCAGAGACTATTAAGGGCTGAGGCTGACTTGGTTTAACTGGCGGCGGGGAGGATTCAGCTACAGGAGAGGGAGATGCAAGTTGAGGTGATTCAGTAGCTGCACATCCGGCAATAATTGTGAGAAGGGCGATCGAACTCGCAGCAGTCAAGTAGCGGTTTTTCAGCATTACTTTAATTTTTTTCATCAAATGTACGATCGTCTGTCAGCACGCCAGATGAAAAGTTTAGCACTAGCCCGCGCGTTTTGGAGCATCCCGCTCTCCCTTAGCAGACACCCCAATCGCTGACATTACCCATCTTTTTCTCTCTCTTCCTTCGCGCACTTCGCGTCTTCGCGGTTCGTTAAATAGATATTCTTTAAATGCTTCGGGATTTTATCTTCAGCGCCTGGGGCCTTCACCCCAGGCCGATCGCTCTCACAAATTTTCGATAAACTGGTTTATCCAGCCATACTCCCCATACTCAGCGGCACCATCTCGCCGTGAATCGTCAGGCCTAATAACATCGGCCCACCCGGTCGAATCAACTCTCCTGTAAGCGCGCAGCGTTCCTCCTGCTGTGCTGTGGCATTAATGCTGGCTCGAATATCCGATCGAGAAAACATCTGCCGATACTCTCCAGACTTCTGCTGCACGTAATTCCAGAGCAAATCTCGAATCAAAGCTTGATAGCCTTGATTGCCCGCGAGCTCTTTGAGTCTCTCTTTGAGCTCTCTTTCTAGTCGAATGCTGGTGACTTCCATTTCGGTGGTTGAGGTTCTAGGTAGGGTATGCATAATTTTTTCTCCGTGACGGGTGGACATATGTGTAATATCAGTGTAGTATGTTTAAAGCTAGATTTAAAGGTCTCTTACCACTTTCTGCCGACTTTGAAATTTCTCCCCACCTACTCCACCTATCAAC
Organism: Microcoleus sp. N9_B4; assembly: GCF_036701635.1. Classification (NCBI taxonomy): domain Bacteria; kingdom Bacillati; phylum Cyanobacteriota; class Cyanophyceae; order Oscillatoriales; family Microcoleaceae; genus Microcoleus; species Microcoleus sp. N9_B4. The sequence goes on from NZ_JAUBRC010000030.1 coordinate 6,666, forward strand.
TGAAGTGCGATCGCCCCTGGGGTCGCTCCGAGTCGTTACAGCACGTCTTTAGGACGGGTTTGGCGACCGTCGCAGCGACCTCGCGGGCGGGCCGGGGCTCAATTAAACCCGGTTATAGTGGATTAGGACAAATTGCAGAAATTAATTACAACGAGGTAGACCGGCACGGTCTGCAAGTGGCACAGCCACATCGAGAGACGCGAAGCGGGAGGTACAGCTAAACGACTGTACCAAGACAAGATGAAAATTTGCCTTTAGCAGTTTTTCTGGCCCCCGCTTCTAAGTAAGAGAAGCGGGGGCATTTGATTGGATATTTGAGAAATTCGATCGGCTTGGGGAACTGGCAAAAAACCAGATGTAGCCAATACTGATGAAGCACCCAAAATTCAAAATCCCAAATCTAAAATCCCAAATCTAAAATCCAAAATTGATGAGGAGGAGCAAGCCGTGACCGTAGTAACTGATGTATTGAGGCAATCTGTGGTGGTGTTTTCTCAGAATTACCTACCGATGAGCCGTGTCAACATCAAACGGGCGATCGTACTTTTGGTAACAGGCAAGGCTGAACCTCTGGATTTTAGCATTGGCAACGGCTGGCTGGTACGATCGCCCAGCAGCAGCATCCACGTACCCGAACAAATCCGCTTGACTTTTGGCAACAGGGAACGGCTGTGGAAAGTACCCCCGGTCAATCGCCGGGAAGTTCTGCGCCGCGACGCTCATTCTTGCCAATACTGCGGTAGCAACCGGCATTTGACGCTGGATCACGTGATGCCTCGATCGAAGGGCGGCCCCCATAGTTGGGACAACGTGGTGACTGCTTGCGAACGGTGCAACTCTCGTAAGGGCGATCGAACTCCCATAGAAGCTGGAATGACTCTGCGAACTAAGCCGAAGGCCCCTATACACCCCACTGTTGCTTTTGCCGAACTGTTTTGGCACGAATATCAAATAGGGGAATAGGGAATGGGGCATGGGGCGTCGGACATAGTTACTTGTTAGTGGTTACTTGTTAGTGGTTTTTCTAATAACAAATAACAAGTAACAAATAACAAGTAACAAGTAACAAATAACAAGTAACAAATAACAAATTTTCAATTCCAAATTTAGGGCTGTCAATATGCTGAAGTTGACTTACACTGAAACGGGCTTTAACCTCGAGCGTTTGGCTCAATCTCCCGAACAGTTAGTGGCGCTGCGAGTTGTGCTGGCTATGCGAGTTGGTCAAAGCATCAGCGTCGAACCGAGCACTGCGGCATTTTTGCTGCCCGCGAATTTGCCAGCGCTGTCTCTGTTGGAATCTGAGGCGCGCCGAAACGACAACGATGCGATCGAGCTTTGTGTTGCTGATGCTGACTTTGTAGAAGTGACTCTGCGCGGTACGTGGATTTCTGACGCGTCTGAGGGGGCTGACGGCGTGTTTGCGACTGTGTTGGGCGATCGGGCCGAGCTCTTGCTGCTCAAACTCTGGCTCGAAACTCAGGCTGCTGCGGAGGTTGTTGGGGAAATCGGCGATTAATATCAATTCCGGTTGCACTCAGGAGAGATGACTGTTGACTGTTGACTGTTGACTGTTGACTGTTGACTGTTGACTGTTGACTGTTTGAACAATACCGATGCAACCGAAAACGATATAATATCCGATGTTGAAGGAAGAAGGAAGAGGAAAGTTCGGCAACGGATGCAAGTAACGGATGTAACGGATCGAAGAAGGAAGAACGAAGAGGGAAGAAGGAAATATTTTCTTCATCTCCCACTCTCCCCCTCTCCCTCTCTCCCTCTCTCCCACTCCCCCCTCATGGCGTATAAATTATGTTGAAGTAAATGCCCTTATCTTGCAGATTGTCGCCTTTATCGCTAATTCTCACCAAAGGAAAAGCGTAATCTACTCGCAGGTTCACCCGCTGTATCGGTTCCCAGATTACCCCTAAACCTAAACCTGCTAAAAAGGTCTGATTGGTTAATGTATTAGGATTGTTCGCAACGTTCCATACCATACCCGCATCCAAAAAGGGAGCCAATTGAAGTTTGGGATTTCCCGAAGCATCGCGCTGCAAAGTAATCCGATCTTCGATGGAAACTCTGAAGCCGTTATCGCCAGAACGGACGTTTTGGCGGTAGCCGCGCAAAGATTGTCCGCCGCCAATTACAAATTGCTGGGAAGGCAACAAACTATTAGCTGACAATTGCAAGTCTGCCTGCAAAATTAATAAATGTTTGTCATTCAATCGCTGTACTCGCTGCACTTGACCCAGCCAACTAAAAAATTGTCCGTCGGGATCAGAACCTTCGTATTGAGTAGCATCAAACAAGCTAGTGCCGATCGTAAATTGCGATCGCACGGCCCAAGCACCCTGCGGGTCGCGCCGAATGTAGTCCTGTCCCAGCTTAATTGCGCTCGTAGTGGTGACCCCCTTGGACTCCTCGCGGATGCCAAAAGAACGCGGTTCGCCAGCGAGAAAAGTTCTGCCTGTTTGATACGTAAAACCGGCTGACAAGGCAAATTCTTCGATCGGCGTTCTCCGCAACGGCTGGCGGTAACTAACTTCAAATAAATGCGATTTTCCCGAAATATCAAAACTATCAAAAGGTGCTTGTACGATACTGTTGCGGTTCGGTGCCGCCCTCAATTGCAAAGTGCCGTTCATCGCATTTAGCGGCACGCGATAGCTGAAATCAAACACGTCTGAATCGCCGAGCGATCGATAATAAGCCGCCGCAAGTTCGTCGCCATTTCCTGTTATATTGCGGTGCCGCAAACTAACTCCCAATCTTTCGGAACCGACACTGGGAGGCGAGTAATTGTCAATGCTGAAAGTAGGTTGAAATGGATTAGCTTCCGAGATTCGGACGATCAGAATGCTCTCTGCTTCATTATCCCCCGCCCGCAGACTGGCTTCTACATTGTCAAATAAAGGATCGACTCGCAACAGCCGGAGTTGGTCTTCTAAGGAAGCTGTGCTTAAAGGCATTCCCGCCCCGAGTCGAATCCGGCTACGGATGTAACTTGGATTCAATCTTTTAGTTCCTTCTACCTCAATTCGGGCTAGCTTGCCTTCGATAACTTGAATTTGGACTACCCCTGCGGTGATAGTTTGGGGCGGCAAGACTGCTCTCGAAGTGATGTAGCCACGATTGAGATAAATTTCGGTAATTTTGTCGGCGATTTGTTTGAGCTGTTCTAGGGTGGTAGAACGGCCTTCTAAGGGGTTGACTAAGGCATTAATTTCGTCTTGGCTTAAAATTGTGCTGCCAACTACTTGAATTTTCTGCACCTCAATTGGTGTATTCGGCAGCGTTGGGGGAACTGGCGACGGGGACGGCGGCGCTACTGTGGGTGGTACTTGGGGAGGTTCTGGGGAAGGCTGCGGGGCCGGTTGCAGAAATCGATCGCGATTTGGATCTGGCTGAGTCGGCGGCGACGGTAACAGCGAATCTGGTACTCGATCGCGGTTGAAGTCGGGCGGGAGGTTTCCCGGTGGCGTCTGCGGGTTCTGGGCTAAAAAATTACAATCTAGCGGGTTCTGACATTGGGGCTGGTTGTCAACGAGATTCGTTTGTTCGGGCAAGATGCCCGTACCACAATCAATCAAACTGCTTGTGGAACAGGCATCTTGCCTGTTTTCGGCGGGGTTCGATGGTGTTTCTGGTTCAGGGTTGGTCTCGCTAGAATCGGGAAGCTGATTTAAGTTTGTTGCTGTTTCATCCTGCTTGATTTCCAGTTTTTGCAGTGCTAATACTTGATTGCCCCTATCTGCTGAGTTGTCAGCGGCGATGGGCAACTGAGAAATATCCTTTGTTTGGGATATAGCTTTATTGGCATAAAAGCAAGCCATCGGCAGCGCAGTTAGAAGTGAAATCCCCAACCGAAATAGTGCAATATTTGCATTCGGGCGCATAATTAATAATTTCTCTAAAATAAGTTTGTCGGCTGCTTGACTATGCCAGTTTATCATTTAGTATTAGGCGAAATTTGACCATCAAAATTTCCACCGTCCGGCTTTCAAGATGCCAGAAGTGCGAACTGCTGATCAGTACAAAAATTTTAATTTATTTAGGACGATCGACCAAACAACCCCCAACAGCCAAAAATCATTTGTGGCGCTGCCAAGTACCGCGCTCGAAACCGAGTTTTTCCTACTTGCTGCACCACTCATACCATTTTAGATTTTAGATTTTAGATTTTAGATTTTAGAATTGGCAATGACTTATGGCTATCAGGGTTTGGGGCACAGGCCTACCGTTGCATTCTTTGCGTGAAGCTGGTGTCGAATTATTTTCTTGTGATGGGTGTTAACTCACTTGCGACTAAGGGTTCTTGGGCTATTTTGCCGAGTTCGACTGATTTGAGCACTGCTGACCACTTGATCGCTAAACTGGCATCGCTGGGAGACTGGATACGCAATTGAGCTAGAGTTGCCAGGTACTCGTACCAGAGACTTTGTTGGGCGAAGATGCTGAGCTTGGTGAGATCGGACGATCGATCCAACTGTGTTTTCACGGTTGGGGCGAGTGCGGTGCGGTTGATCCACCCGGAAACGAGAACATCATCTGTTGTATTTTTTGGGTTGCATTTGATAGTAAAGTACCATTGATAGTTTTTGCCAACTTCCAGGGCTGGCGAGTTGTCGTCGGAGCCGAGGCTGACGCTAACTACACCTGCACGGCTAGTTACCATGCGAAAACTTTTTTTGTAGAGTGTTTTGTCTCTTTGGTCTGTTAACTCAAACTGAACTGTTTTGTCGAGGGCTACGGGAAGGTAGTAGAAAAATGTTGGCTTTGCTGATATGGTTTGCCCCATAGTTGATTGGGGAATCAAGGCAGTTAAGGCAGTTGTGGCCGTGGGGCATTTTAAGCCGCGGGTTCCTCCTCCTTCCCGCCTTCCTGGTACTCCGTCCTGCGGCGGTTGAAAGCTATTCCAGGCGGCTCCCAATTGCTGGCTGTTCGGTCTGCTTCCGCTGGGTTCAGGGGGTTGAACTGTTTGCCAGTTGAGGGGTACCTGGGGTCGTGAGGGGCGCTGGACAATGTTTGCGGGGCTGTTGAGAGCCTCTGCTGGTATTAAGAAATTACCGGCGGCAACTGCCTCTACAGACAGAATTAAGGAAAGAACACCGATATTTAGAGCAGACTTCAAAGCCATGACGAACCTGCCTTCTGATGAACCTAGGAACTTTATCGCACGGTTTTATTCTATCCAAGGTTTTGACGGATATAGTAATCTGTTGTACTTAATTTATATCTTCAGGCAGATACGATTATTTTGGTCGCTCTGACCAACATAGAATTCTCTGTCGCGTTTGTCAGTGGTAACTTAGTAGTTATACTTACTTCCATTCACGGCAGCAGGTTGGGTTGAGCTTGTTAAACCCAACTTTGACCCAGGCTAATATTCCGGGTTTTTTAACTCAGACAAGAGGCTAAAACGAATTATTTTCGTAAAAACACCAGGTTGATGCGTCAGTCCTGGATATCAGGAAACTCGGCAATTTTGCTGGTGAACCTCAAGCGATCGGCTACAAGTTACATATCAGGTTTTCTGTACAATACCGGCAAGAAATTTAGCATGAATCTCGATTCACCTGTTCTCTCGGACAAACAGCCTTCGGGGCTGCGGATGGTAAGACCCATCGGAGTCTTGGCACTGCACGGCATTGCTTTTTTAGGAAATAGGTTGTTCGCTGTCGATCGCGCCGAAGGGCTGCTATTGGAGATCGATCGAGAAACTGACAACACTACTGTTTTGAATCCTTATCAAACGGCTAAGTTTGCCGGCGCAACGGGGCTGGCTATTTCGGAAGATACTCTCTGGTTTGCGCGGGATGAGGATATTTGTTGCTGTCGGGGCGCAGTTCGGGACGGGGCGATCGCTGAACTCAAACCGGAACATTTTGTTTCACTTTCTTATCCTGCTGACGGGATTGCTGTTTGGAAATCTACGCTTTATGTGACTTGCCAGAGATTAAACTCGATTCTGGTTTTTGACATGAAAACTGGTAGAGAAATTACTCGATTTTATGCTCCCGGTATAGGGGTAGAAAATATCACAGTCCGAGATGAGGAAATTTGGGTTTGTGACAAGACTGAGCAAACTGTTTACTGTTTGGAACGGGGAACTGGGGAGATTAAATTTAGTGTTTTGACTCCCTTTGAGTCGCCTTCGGGTTTGGCTTTTCACAAGGATTCTGAAACCGGGGAGGAGGTTCTGTACGTGGCTTATGCCGGGGATGAACTTTACATCCGGGATGACCCGAATTCGGAAGATCCTTTTCAGTTGACGAAGCGCGATCGCACTTTTATTCAGCCTTTGTCTTTTCACTACAATGAAGCCGAGCGCTACGCTTTGTCAAACGGTTTTTTGATGGAAATGTCTTATGTGGAGGAACTGTCTCCTCTCGATGAGGTAGAAATCGAAAATTTGGAGTGGCGGATTGCTTTGCCTTCGCAAACTCACCGGCAAAAGGTCAGGAAAATTACGCCGATTGGAATGCCTTTTACTGAGGAAATTCAGGAAGGAGAACGGGTGGCGGTGTTTAAGTTCGATCGGCTGCACCCTGGGGAACGCCGAATTTTTGGCTGGAAGGCTTTGTTAGAAGTTCGATCGATTAAGTATCAGTTGTCGCCTCGGGATGTCGAAAAGATTCCTAAGCTGTCGCCGGAGTTTGCAGCTAAGTATTTGGTGGATAATGACAATTTGGCGATGGATACGGAGATTGTGCGATCGGCTGCTGTGGCTGCCATTGGCTCGGAAACTAACATTCTCAGGCAATTGCTGAGCATTCGTAATTTTGTTTACGATCAACTTTCTTACGGGATTAGGCCTCACATTGACACTCCCGATATTGTGCTGCGCCGCGGTATCGGTTCCTGCGGCGAATACGTGGGAGTTTTGTTAGCTTTGGCTAGGTTAAACAGGATTGCTTGTCGCACGATAGGCCGCTACAAGTGCCCCGCTTTTGCTGACAGAAAAGGGGTGTCGCTGGAGCCAGATTTCAATCACGTTTGGCTGGAATTTTACATTCCGGGTTTTGGCTGGGTGCCGATGGAATCTAATCCTGATGATATTCAAGACAGAGGCCCTTATCCGTTGCGATTTTTTATGGGTTTGGCTTGGTATCACGTAGAAATTGGCAAGGGAATTCGGTTTCAAAGTCTCACTAGCGGCGGTCTTCCTTTAAATAAGGAGGATGTTTCCGTGGGAACTCTGGCAATTAATCATGTGAGGTTTACAATTTTGGAAGAGTTGCCAGCAGTTTGAATTGAGTGTTAAGAGTTAACAGTTAGCAGTCAAAAATTAAACTGTTAATTGTTAACATTTTTAATCTAAAATCGAAAGTAGAAAATGTAAAATCAGAGGAAGAGGGGTTGTGGAATTTTCGATTGCTAATGTTCTCGTTTTAGTGGCTTTTGTACTGCTGATAACCGTGACTGGTGGGGTCGCTTATTTGACGGCGGTTGAGTGGCGCGATCGCAGGCGGTTAGATAACGCTAAACGGAAAAAAAAGTAGCTCTTTGCTGTTGACAAATCGCATTCTTTATGATATACGACAAGGCGACCTGGTTGGCTCGCCTTGTTTTGTGATTTGGGGAGTTTTCACCCGAGAGGTGCAAAGAAAGAGATAACCTAGGTGTGGCGCTTCAAAAACATCTTATTGAATAGCCTTAATTGACCGATTTTTTCTACTTTTTATTTTTCCGCTTCCCTCCACTTGGTTTAGATTGGATTCCCCGCAACAAATTACCTAAAGCATCATTACTTCTGTTATTAAAATCAAAATTATTTTTCCCAAACTCCTTTAATAACTTTCTCTGATATTCCTCATGTTCGTAGGGTAAAGAACCGGCACACGCATAAATAAATGCTTTTGCCGTATAACTTTTTTGCAGATGTACCTTGAAAGTATTGTATGTATTAATTACTTGCTTTGTGCCATGACCTAAATCACTTATACTATCTTTTAATTCTACAAAACAGATAACGCGCTCGCTGTCTTTAGCGTAAAACACTATCAGGTCGCACATTTGTTCACCTTTTTTCATTCCCCATAACAATTCACGCAGCTTACAACCAGGGTTTGATTGGTCATCTATGTTAAAAAAAAGTATTGTTTCGCCCGGTCTGGTATCTACTTTTACTGAAGCATTACTTTCCTTAAAATCGGTTTTACCTGGAAGTAAACAGCAGGATAAAAGCAAAGTTTCAAAAGGCATTAACTGTCTCTCAATCATGAATTTTAATTCAGTAAATTAGCATAAATGCGAGAAACATCATCAGACACTTGACCAAAAGTTTCCCAATTTATTGTACCTTCTTCACTGATAATGTTTTTGGCTGTGCCATCCTCAAACAAATAGACTGAAACTTTTTCTTGAGAAATAAAAGCATCTGTTCGCTCTAAATAAAACATTTCTTTAATGCTATCTGGATCTTCATGCTTAGCTGCTTGCATGAGATTAGCAAGATGGTCAACAATGTACGGACTGTGGGTTGTAATTAAGACGTGCAATCCAGCATTGACTAACATTGCCAAAAATTCAGCTATCTCTACTTGAGCCGCTGGATGTAAATTCATTTCTGGTTCATCAATTATCAGTAACTCATTTGGTTTAACTAAATAGCGCAAACAGAGAACTAATGGAGCTAATTCTTTTACCATTGAAGAAACAATAGGCATCTCCAATTTGGTACTTTCTTTCGGTTGAAAAAGTAGTTCTTTTCGCAATTCGGATGTTTCAAAGCCGACCTTTCCTTGTAAAATCTCCTTTTCCAAAAAATCAGCTAAGTTGATATATTCCTGTAATCGAGGATTTTGTTTTATTTCCTCTTCTCTGTCTTTTTTTTGATAGATTGTTAAAATCATCTCCAAAAAACGCTTTACTGGTTCCAGTAAAGGCGTTCCTCTTCGTTCAAATTCAGATTTATCTCTCTCTTTTAAAGGTTCTTCGATTCTAACTTCTCGAAGTTGAAAAGAGCTAAATGGCAAAGTTATAAAAGTAGTCCTTTCAGTAGGGAATATATGTATACAATCATAAATTGAGCGGTGAAGCATCTGAAAAATTTCCTGACTTATGAACTGCTTAATCGCTGTTTTAGGCAGCTTATTCAAATCTTTGCTTCCTGCTGAATAAAAGTATAATATTGTTTCGCCTGATTCTTTCACAGAATTTAGTAAGCCCAAAGAAATTTCTCTCTGGACAGAAACTAACTTTATCCTTTCCAAAAACTCTAATTTTGTTTCTTCCAACTTAAAATCTACTTGCAAATTTTTAAAATCTGCTCGTTCTGTAGCCATAAAAGAGCGCATCCAGTTGGGAGCCAAACGAGCCACATCATTAATATAAATTTCGGCACAGTCATTAGCAAATTCAATCATATCAATTTGTGCATTACCTTCATCAAAAAGTTGCTGAAGTGCGCTATCTATGATTGGATATGTCTGTTGGGTTTTACCGTCAAGATAAGCTTTCAAGTAATTTCTGTATCCCTGCTGTCCGAGGATCGCTGACAAAGTGTATGCAGCCCATGTTTTCCCTTCACCATTACGACCAATAAAAACAGTTAAAGGCTTTAAATCAATTTCAGCTTTTTCAACAACGCCTAAGTTTCTAATTTCTAATTTCATTAAAAAATGTCCTGTTGATAAACTATCAGATGGAGAGGAACCTGAAAGGGTTAGTTTTATTGATGTTTCGTTCGTCAACCCATTATACCTGGATTGGTGATTCCTGTTCAATATTAACAGCAAGTAGAGCGGCGACGAGCGCCGCCTTTGGCAACATCAGATCTAAGTCCACTGTCTGAAAAATGTATTTTCTTGCCAAGCGGCGGCGGTGCGTTTTTCAAGTGCTGCCATTTCTGTTGTGTTCAGGGGTTGGAATGCTTGGGCAATTTTTAAGTTTTCTTCTAATTGCTTTACTGAGTCGGCGGCGATGATGCAGCAGTGCACGCCGGGAAGTGAAAGCGTGTAGCCCATTGCTTGGTGCATTCCATCTAAAACACCGTTTTGAAATAATTTGCCGTAAGCGGGTATTTTCATGGCTATGACGCCGATGTTTTTGGCTTTGGCTACTGGTAAAGCGCTGGTAACAAAGGAGCGCGGATGATGTTTTTCGGCGGCGTTGAGGGAGATTAATGTTGTGTCGAAAGGATAGCGCTCCAGGCCTGCCACAATGATAGCAGGTTCGTGGTGTCCGGTGATGCCGGAAAAACGAATAATTTTTTGCTGTTTGGCTTCTTCTATCGCCTTTATTGCTCCTTTGGTACTGAAAATTTGGTCTAATTCGGCTTGGAATGAGACGTGGTGGAGTTGCCACAAGTCTAGTCGATCGGTTTGCAATCTTTTGAGCGATTGTTCTAAGTCTCTCCACGCGCCATCTCTGTCTCTGGCGGAGGTTTTTGTGGCTAGGAATATGCGCGATCGATATTTGGGCAAAACTTTGCCTAAGTTTTCTTCGCTGGGCCCGTACTCGGCCGCCGTGTCAAAATAGCGAATGCCTAGTTCGATCGCGCGTTCAATTTGTACCGCCGCTTCTGCTTCTCTTCCCGGCTGCGACAGCGGTGTTTGTCCGCCTCCCCCCAAACCGAAAATCGGCACTTTCACGCCGGTGTTGCCTAACAGTCGTTCTGGCATTTTTACTGTGGTGGCCGCCTGGTTATTGGGTGCGGCTGCGATTTCCCGATCCTGCTGTTCGATCGCCTTAGCACCTGCAATGCCGCCTGCAACAGCTATACTGCTCAATATAAAATTGCGGCGAGTCTTTTTGCGGGTCATTGTTTCCGTCTCCTCAGAATGTTTGAGTTGAGATTAACCAGAAAGTTAAATTAAGTCATCAGTCATTAGTCATTAGTCAGTAGTCAGTAGTCAGTAGTCAGTAGTCAGTAGTCAACAGTTAACCGTTAACAGTCAACCGTCAACCGTCAACCGTCAACCGTCAACCGTCAACCGTCAACCGTCAACAATGCCCTTATCAATTATCCATGCGCGAATCAGTTCGTTTATCTGTTCTGGTACTTCGTCGTGGGGACAGTGACCGGCTTTGATAAAGTGTTCTGTTAACTGCGGATAGTGTTTGCGAAATTTGGCGCTTCTGTCTGTGGAATTCATCCACGGATCGCCTTCTCCCCACAGCATTAGCAACGGGCAGGTTAATTGACTAAGTAATACGTCAATTTTTTCGCCTTGGGGTGTTCGGAATACGGAGGCGAATACTTTGGGGGCACCGGGATCGCAGGAGGGAAGGTATATTTCTTCTACTAATTGGTCTGTGACGGCGCTTTGGTCGAGATAAACTTTTTCTAGGGTTTTCCGAATGGTCGATCGCTGGCGCACGTACTGGAACAGCAGAAAACTTGCCCAATCTTGCTGAAATAAGGTTTTAGCTACTGCAGATATGGCTTTTTGCAAGGGCGGGGCTTCGGGTGCGGGCTGCGGTTCGCTGAAGGGGCCGGCGCTGTTGATTAATATGAGTCCGGCTGCTGATTCGGGGCGCTGGGCTGCTACACACAAGGCGGCGTAGCCTCCGAGGGAGTTCCCGGCTAGTACGGCGGGCCGGCCGATGATGTTGGTGATAAAGTCGTGGAGTTGGTCGCGCCAGAGGTCGCCACTGTACTGCAATTCGGGTTTTGCCGATCGCCCGAATCCCAAAAGGTCGATCGCCCACACTTCAAAGTCTTTGCTCAGCCCGCTGATATTTTTGCGCCAGTGGTCTGTGGATGCTCCAAAACCGTGAATTAACAGCAGGGGAGGGCGTTCTGGATGCCGATCGCTGGATCTAACGTAGTACACTGAATGCCCCCGCCACTGCCAGTAAGTGCCGGCTATGGGGGCTGCGGTGATGGCTGGGGTTGTTTGCATAATGTAAAGAAATAATTATTTACTTTAACTATTGTATCGCGATATTCAGATTTATATAGTTTGACCAACGCCTCGGAGTTTCGCCAGCAAAGGATTGGTCAATTTGGGCGAATTGGGATCTCGCGCTCGCCCGCACTCAGAAGCAATAAGTTTTGTAACGAATATTGATTTTGTGAGGGGCGCAGCAATGGGAGATATTTGGCCCGATCGCATTTGGGAAAATAAATCGGGTTTTGGCTGCAACATACCTAGGTATGATGATTTTGCTGTTTGGCGGGCTGAGCAAGTTCTGGGCGATGGCGCAAAGCAGCGGCTGCTAGGGTCAAACCTGATTGGCGAGGGTCAAGGGATCGACTTTTTTATAGTTATTTACGAGCTTTTCCAGGTGGGGATCGTTTGTTCAAGAGGTGTTGACGGCTTCGGGGATGCAGCTAGCCGTTTGGTTGCTACTTGGCAAAAGCTGAGCTCAAAAAATTCGCTGCTGGGAGAACTTATAAGTAAAATTACTGATGGTTCTCTGCAGAAGTTTCTCAGAATCGCTGAATATTTTGTGACGTGGTTTGCTGTTCTTAATTGCTTGGATACTCTAAGATAGAAGTAGAGCTGCGCCGCTCAATTAATTAGCATTTTGAATACTAGGGAGCCAACTATGCAGGGTGTGAACTTTATCCACCTGACAGTTAGGGAGTTTTCTGAGTGATTGCTATTTCACCTCGTCCCGTCGGACGCAATTGGATTACGATTAGCTTCGCTTCTACCCTATACCTTTGTCCTATTTTGGATCTGCTCCTAGCAGAGCTTCCGGATCACTGGCAAGCGGAATTGCGGTTGGGGCTTCAAGAAGCTTTGGTAAATGCTGCTAAGCATGGAAACAAGTTAGACCCCGGTAAAACTGTTGGAGTCCGTTTTTCGATCGTCCAAAACCAATATTGGTGGGTGATATCGGATGAAGGTTCTGGCTTTAATGCCCCTTGCAGTTGCAACCTTTATACCGATGATTGCGACAGTCTCCTAGCAGAGGACGTTGCAGATAACTCTGGACTACCCCATGTGGAACAGGAATGCGGTAGGGGGTTGTTTATTCTTTACCAAATATTCGATCGGGTAGAGTGGAATTCTCAAGGTACAGAGTTACGGCTGTGCAAAGAACTTCCCAGTCGCTACCGGCTGCCTCGCTTGCGCTAGAACTGCTATTTGGCAGCAGTTTTTACCTCAGCTAGACCTGGAATTTTTTTCGTTCCCTGGCTGAACCTTGCAGTGAGAATTTGAACGCTCTGGCTATTGATAGCTGATCATAATGCAAAATGTGAGTTTTGAGTTAAAAAAGTATAAATCTTTTGAACTCACAATCGCGCTGCTCGATCGAGCGGCGCGATTGTCTAAGTTTTGAGCGACTACTCAAGTCAAAACTCCCAAATCAAAACCGCGAAGCGTTACGAACAACGAAGCAATCTAATTATTTGCCGTGGGTGGGACAGGGAGGAGCAGATATCGATCGATCCAGCCATCCTGCAGCTTGGTTTAAGCGCGGGAGAGCTTCTTCGGGCTGTTTTTTGAGCAAAAAGACCAAAGCGGCCGCGGCTTGCTCTCCGGCCCGCGCAGAACGGTTGGCTTTGAGGCGATGCCAATCTTTTTCCGGGATGGCGAGGCGCGCGGCTAGAGCTTGGGCTAGTTCTACCGTACTCAGATCGTTGAGGTTGACAGTTTGGGTTGTTTGTGTAGTTTCAAGCATAGGTGGTAAGGAAGAAGGAAGAAGGAAGAAGGAAGAAGGAAGAAGGAAAATGCGAGAAAATCAAGGGTTTCAGCAATTAAAAACGTTTGAAATGCCGATAAAGTTGCTATACTTATGTCTATTTGGCTAGAGTTCGTTAATTTAGAAAATATACTGCATATAATAACAACTTAATGGGAAATCGGTTTTTTTTTATTATTGTCGGGTTTGCAGATCGAAATGCCTCAACAGCCGTCAGAGTTAAATCGGGAAGAGCAAGAAAGTGAGTTTGTTCAAGCGATCGCAGCAGTTGAGCGATCGCTCGCAGCAGTCAAAGAACGGTACACTCAAATTCAGGTCGATCGACAGCGCCAAATCGAACTCGGCCATCGCCGCGAAGAAATCCGCCAGTCCAAGCGCCAAAATCCATTGCCGCAACTCAAAAAAGAATTGCGGGAAATTGAGCAAGAATTGGAAACTATCGAGTTGAATTTAGAAAGCAGCCTGTTTTCTTGGGGAAGCATAAAACAACCTTTTTGGCAAGCAGTTCGGTTTGGAGGGCTTGGCATTTTGATCGGTTGGATTTTGAAATCCTACGCAGGTTAAAATTGGAAGTTAAGATTTGTAGGGGCGGGTTTTACCAACCATAATCGCCTGAAACTAATTATCTCGTAAACCCGCCCCCTATTAGTTTGATAAACAGGAGTGGATATTATGACAACTCAACGAATAGCAGCAATTTTGCGCGCTGGTGAACCCGACGAAACTGTAACTGTTCAAGGCTGGGTTCGCACTAAGCGCGAATTGAAAGAATTTGCTTTTGTCGAAGTCAACGATGGTTCGGCGATGGCTAACTTGCAAGTAGTCATAAATTCAGATTTGCCAGACTTTGAAAATGTACTCAAACAACTGAATACAGGTGCATCTTTAGAAGTGTCGGGAGTGCTGGTAGCATCTCCGGCAAAAGGACAGCGAATTGAGTTGAAAGCCTCACAAGTACAAGTTTACGGCGATGCAGACCCGCAAACTTATCCGCTGCAAAAAAAGCGGCATTCCTTTGAATTTTTGCGAACAATCGCGCATTTGCGGCCGCGCACAAACACCCACGGTGCTGTCTTTCGAGTCCGCAATGCTTGTTCGGCGGCGGTACACCAATTTTTTCAAGAACGCGGTTTTTTGTGGGTTCACACTCCGATTATTGCTGCTAGCGACTGCGAAGGTGCGGGGGAAATGTTCGCTGTTACCAATTTTGATTTAAAGAATGTGCCGCGCACTGATTCGCAAGAGGTTGATTATTCTCAAGACTTTTTTGGAAAGCGCGCTTATTTAACAGTTAGCGGCCAGTTGGAAGCGGAAGTTATGGCGATGGCTTTCGGAAATGTTTACACTTTTGGCCCGACTTTCCGAGCGGAAAATTCTAATACTTCGCGACATTTGGCTGAGTTTTGGATGATTGAACCGGAGATGGCTTTCTGCGATCTGCAGGGAGATATGGATTTGGCTGAGGCGTTTTTAAAGTATATTTTTAAATACGTTTTGGAGCGTTGCCCGGAAGATATGGAGTTTTTCAACGAACGCATTGACAAAACGGTTTTGGCTACTGCTGAAAATATCATTAATAATCAGTTTGAGCGGATTACTTATACCGAGGCGATCGCACTTTTGGAAAAAGCAGACAAAAAGTTTGATTTTCCGGTAAGTTGGGGCTTGGACTTGCAGTCCGAACACGAGCGTTATTTGGCTGAGGACTTGTTTAAAAAGCCGACAATTGTCAGCGATTATCCCGTCGGAATTAAAGCATTTTATATGCGTTTAAATGAGGACGAGAAAACCGTGCGAGCAATGGATGTTTTGGCTCCTAATATTGGGGAAATAATCGGCGGTTCGCAGCGGGAAGAAAGGCTGGATGTGTTGGAGCGGCGCATGGAAGCCCAGGGTATGAATAAGGAGGAATTGTGGTGGTATTTGGATTTGCGCCGCTACGGTACTGTGCCTCACGCTGGGTTTGGTTTGGGATTTGAACGGTTAGTACAGTTTATGACGGGAATGGGGAATATTCGGGATGTGATTCCGTTTCCGAGAGCGCCTTTGAGCATTGATTTTTAGTTGAGGATTGTGCGGGAAAACGTAGGGACACGGCATTGCCGTGTCCTTACACGGATCTGCGACTCATAATCACAAATAAATTAAGTCGCTGGGGGAATTGTGATATCAACAGATTCCACTTTGACCGAAGTTCCCAAACTCGATAACGGCGGTTGAATAGCGGCAGTATTTCCGACTACTAATGTTACCAAATTTTCCGGTTTCAAGTAAGTCTTGGCTACGCGCTGCACGTCGGCAATTGTTGCTGCTTCGATGCTGCGGCGGTAGCGAAAAATGAAATCTTCGGGATAACCGTAGTATTCATAGCGCATTAATCGCGACAAAGTTTGACTGGGATTTTCAAATTTGAAAATGAAAGAATTTAGGGTGGAATCTTTAGCAAAAGCTAATTCTTCCGGGGTAATTGGTTCGGTGCGGATACGATCGATCTCGGCGCGAATTGCCTGGATAAACGGTACTGTGGCATCCGATCGCGTTTGGCCTCCAGCGACAAACACCCCCGGATAGTCATATCTCGGACTCCAAGCCGCGTATACTGAATAAGCTAAGCCTTGGCGCGATCGCACATTATTAAACAAACGCCCGCCGAAACCGTTGAGAACCCCATTCATCACGTCCAAAGCACCGTAATCTGGACTGCTGAGCATTCCGCCCAAATGTCCTATCTGCACGTAACTTTGACTTAATTGCGGCTGATTTACCAAAAATATGCCGCCGTCCTTTGCTGGCGATACCGTTGGTAACGGCGGCACTTCTGCACTTTGATTCGGTTGCCAGTTGCCGAATTTTTGCTCGACGAGCGATCGCATTTTAGCTGTATCAAAGTCGCCAGAAATACCCAAAATCATATTCTTGGGATGGAAATATTTCTGGTAGAAACTCACCAAATCGTCGCGGGAAATATTGGCGAGGGTTTTGTATTCTACCGTGCGCGCGTAAGGACTGCGATCGCCGTAAATTAACTTGTCAAACTCGCGACCGGTAATACCGTTAGGATCGTCATTGCGGCGGGCGATGCCACCTTGAGTCTGATTCTTCGCTAAATCTAACTTTTCCTGAGCAAATATTGGCTCCCGAATCACTTCCGCAAATAAGTCAAACACGGGTTCCACATCTTCAGCTAAAGCACTAAAATTAGCGCTGCCCGAACTAACATCAATCCCCGTTTCTACTGAAGCTGCTCGCTGTTCTAGCAACTGATTTAGTTCATCAGCCGTATGCCGGCTAGTGCCACCAGTTCGCATCACTTCTCCCGTCAAACCTCCCAATCCAATTTTATCGGCAGGTTCAAAGCGATCGCCCGTGCGAAATAGCGCCGTTCCCCCGACTAACGGGAGTTCCCGGTCTTCCATCAGATACACTCGGATGCCATTTTTTAGCTCGAAGCGAGTGTATTTAGGCAGTTTAATTTCAGCCAGCGGGGGAAATGTTAATTCGTCGTAGTGTTTGGGTGCCGCCGCAAAGGAAGGTAACAAATTAAACGTGCCAAGTGAAACAGTAAAAAAGCAAAGCGACAGCAGAAATAACTTTACTTTTTTCAGTCTCAATTTAGTCCTTTTCATTCTTTCTCCTAAGTTATACATTCTGACAAGTGTTGACTGTTCGCTGTTCGCTGTTGACTGTTGACTGTTGACTGTTCGCTGTTGACTGTTGACTGTTAATTACTAACAACTGCCAACTGCCAACTAACAACTGCCAACTAACAACTGCCAACTGCCAACTAACAACTAACAACTGCCAACTAACAACTGCCAACTGACAACTGCCAACTGACAACTGCCAACTGACAACTGACAACTGCCAACTGCCAACTGACAACTGACTTCTTTACAGTGGCAAAAGCTTACCAATCGTGCGATTTTCCGGGCGGAAAGTTGCCTGAGCGACACGCTGAATGTCAGCGGGAGTAACAGCCGCGATCGCATCCAATTCCTTGAACAAATTTCGCCACGAACCGGTGTTTACTTGATAGTCCACCAGCGCAAATGCCATGCCCATATTAGAATTGAGCGATCGCAATAAATCGGCTCTCGCCTGAGTTTTCACGCGCTCCAATTCCAACTCAGAAACCGGCTCTGTTTTCAGGCGCTCGATTTCCTTGCTCAAAGCGGAGGCTACTTCATCAACCGTGCGGCCCGGAGCAGTTTGAGCGTAAAATAACATCAAATTCGGATACTTTTCCCCCGGATAACCGCTGAAACCTTGAGCAGCCAGCGCCAATTGCTGCTCTTCTACCAAAGATTTGTAAAGCCGAGAAGTGCGGCCATCGCTGAGCAAAGAACCCATCATTTCATAAATGGCATTGTCGGGATGATTCATTGCCGGTTTGTGGTATCCTTCCAAATACCAAGGTTGAGTTTTTAATTGCAGCGTGACTTCCTTAGTTTGCGTTTGGGGAGGTTCGACAATCTCCAATTCTGGAGGCGCTGGTGAAGCCTTGTAACGGCCGAAATAAATTTGAGCTAGTCGCTTCACCTCCGAAGCTTTCACGTCTCCTACCACTGCCACAGTCAGCTTGCTGGGGACGTAGTGAGTCTCGAAAAACTTCTGCACGTCGCTGCGGCTGAGGTTTTTAATGTCTTCAGTGTAGCCAATTACGGGGCGGCGGTAGGGATGAGCAGAGAAAGCTTTGTTAGCAAAAACTTCAACCATTTGTCCGATCGGAGAATTCTCGGTTCGCAGCCTGCGCTCTTCTAAAATTACCTGTTTTTCCTTGTAAAATTCCCGAAATACTGGTTCTAGAAATCGCTCGGATTCCAGCGACATCCACATTTCTAACTTATTAGCTGGAAGGCTGTAAAAATACATTGTGGCATCGGTGGAAGTAGCGGCATTTAGTCCGACTCCGCCTGCTTGTTCCACTATTTTGCCGAGTTCATTGCGCTTGACAAATTGCGAAGCTTCGGCTTCAACTTTGTCAAATTCTGCTTTTAATTGGGCGACTTCTTCCGTTTTGCCGCTGGCCTTGGCTGCTTGCATTTGCTCGAAGAGTTGGTCTTGTTTTTCTAGCAGCGGCTTTTCGGCTTGGTAGTCGGTAGTGCCGATTTTTGGCGTGCCTTTGAAGGCTAAATGTTCGAGATAGTGAGCGACGCCTGTTTGGCCGTCGGGTTCGTTTGCCCCACCCACATCGGCGTGAATCAGAAACGATGCTACGGGCGCTCTGGGCCTTTCGAGTACGATGAATTTCATGCCGTTGTCGAGCTTAAATTCGCTGACTTGGCTGATTACTCGATCGAGCGACGGTTGAACAGAGACTGTTTGGGAGCCGCTAGCGGGGTTGGGGCGGGCGAGGGCGATTTCGGGAGAAATGCCCCACCACAGCAGTACAGCGGCCAGCAGGGAGGCAATGAATCGAGTTTGGCGATCGGCCGATTCCCTACGGGATAGCTTCGCTTCACGGGGTTTTTGGAACTGCGGGGTCATTCGATTTTAGATTTTAGATTTTAGATTTTGGAGTGTCAAACAAAAAAATGTTTGTGCTCGGTGGCCAGGGATTCTTTTCTCAGGATAAAGATTTTTGGAGGCATAAGCGATCTGTTGCGCCGCAGATGTTAGGCTGATACAGCAAATCTCAAAAAGGGTCTGAGGCCCGGCGAGGAGTTTTAAGTTTGGGATAAAAGCCGCGCACAACTTAAAACTTAACATTAATTTAGCCCTTCAGTCCCGAGCCCGTAGTTCCAAGTCGCAAATTACCGATTGCAAAGCCATGCGAATTTTTAATCAGTCTCCTCCTTCTGAAACAGAAACCAAGAAGCGGATTTTACAAGCCGCTCAGCGGTTGTTTGCCCGCAGCGGATACGACGGCACGACAACTCGCGATTTAGCAGCGGCGGCGGGGGTGGCAGAGGGTACGCTATTTCGGCATTTTGATAATAAAAAAGCGATTTTGATTGAGGTGGCGACGGAAGGATGGGTGGAGTTGCTGACGGATTTGCTGACTGAATTAAGCGAGATGGGCAGTTACAAAGCAGTGGCTCAGGTGATGCGGCGGCGGATGCTGAATATCCGCGAGAATAGCGACATGATGCGGGTGTGTTTTTTGGAAGCGCAATTTCACCCGGATTTGCGCGACAGAATTCAGTTGGAAGTCATCGGAAAAATGAGCGATGTTGCTGAGGCTTTTTTTGAAACGGCGATGGAAAAAGGAGTTTATCGGAAGATGAATCCGAAGATTGTCGCTCAGGTATTTTTGGGAATGTTTGCAGTGGCAGGTTTCAGTCAAAATACGATTATGGAGCCGAATGCTTCACCCCAGGAAATGCAGGAAATGGCCGAAGGACTCGCAGATATTTTTCTGAATGGGGTTTTACAGAAAGATGAATGATGAGTCATTAGTTATTGGTTATTTGTTGGTTGTTACTTATTGGTGATTATAATTAATAACCAATAACCAATAACCAGTCACTAATCCCCAATTACTCTATAAACTCGTACATCTTTTGCACCCACTTCTCCCGATTATCCTGCCATTCATCCGTCACTACTTCCCAAGTTGTATTGCTTTCAAGTTCCAGCAATAGACTTGATACTTCTTCCAGCGTCGATGCTATATGACATTCTTCAACCCAACTTTCACGGATCATTTTCCAGAGACTTTGTACCGCTTCTCGCTGAAAATTTGATTCTAATTCAACTAGCAATTTGGCTAGGTGTTTTTCGTCACTTGCTGCTGACACCTCGCTCATCCAACAGTCACGACGTTCTTTCCATTCTTCCCTCACTGCGTCCCAGTTTAGGTGGGCTTGAAACTCTAACAGTAATTGGTTTAGTTCTACCATATTAAATTTGGTCTTGTTTGCAGTTTGTGCTATTTTTGTACAAATTTTATTGATTGAAAGTGTTGGTTTTTTATAATGAGCGATGTGGCTGAGGCTTTATTTGGAAACAGCGATGGAAAAACAAGTTTATCCCAAGATGAATCCGAAAATTGTAGCTCAGGTATTTGTGGGAATGTTGGCAGTCGCGCCCTTCAGTCAAAATACGATTATGGAGCCGAATGCTTTTCGGCAGCAAATGCAGGAAAGGACTGAAGGAGTCGCAGATATTTTTCTGAATAGGGTTTTTCAGAAAGATGAAGAATTAGTCATTAGTCATTAGTCATTAGTCATTAGTCAGTTGTCAGTTGTCATTAGTCATTAATCATTGGGCAATTTTAGAGCCTGAAAACGTAATAGCTACAGGCTCGGACTCGTCGAAACTACTCGTTAAAGTTGTGCAGTTGCTGTACCCAATTCTCGCGAGTTTGCTGCCATTCATCAGCCATAGCTTCCGAATTTATATTGGTTTCAAGTTCCAGCAATAAACTTGATACTTCTTGAACAATTGATGCTCCCAGACATTCTTCTACCCAACGGTTCCGACGCTCTTGCCACTGAATATCAACCGATTCTCCCTGCAAGTTTGATTCCAATTCAACTAGCAATTCTGCTAGATATGTCAGGTTAACTGATGCTGCCACATCGCTCACCCAACTTGGCCGGCGCTCTTTCCATTCTTTTTTCACTCCTTCCGATTTGAGGTTGCTTTCAAGCTCTAACACTAACTGATTTAGTTCTACCATCTTAAATGTTTGACTTTTTGTAGTTTCTGCTACAATTCTACCATGATTTTAAATAAACAGAGTGTTAATTTTTTGACAGATTGCGGTCGCAGTGAAACTACAGAATAGATAACTGAATAATGAGCGATGAATTTACTTTAGATATGCTAGACATTCCCAGCGGTTGGAGGCGGGGCGAAGGTGACTGGACTGGAGTGGCGGCGGCTATGGCTAGAGGGGAAACTGTTGAAGTAATTCAAGAAGTGGGTTCTACTTTGTGGCAAAACAGTCTGCCAGAAAAACATTCTTTGTATTGGGAGGGGGAAAATCTATCAACTATCAAAGCCCGAATTTGGATTAGTTTCACCCAGAGAAGATTTTCGCCGGAATCTGCTTTGCCAAAGGTTCAGTGGCATCCGAGAGTGTTGTGGATAGGGATAGGTTGTGAACGTGGAACAGGGCGAGAATTAATCGAAACTGCGATTAAACAAGTATGCCGTGCTTACCATTTAGCGGAAAGTGCGATCGCAGGTATTGCTACAATAGACACTAAAGCAGGTGAAGTCGGCTTGCTGGAACTTTGTGAAGCCCGAAACTGGCCGTTAAAAACCTTTGCGGCTGACATTTTAAGTTCAGTAGAAGTCCCCAATCCTTCAAATATTGTAGTCAAACAAGTCGGGACGCCCAGCGTAGCAGAAGCTGCGGCACTTTGTGCGATCGCACAGATATCTTGTACCATTCTCAACAACAGGCAAGATGCCTGTGAAGCCAAGAGTGAATCTGCTTGTGGGGTGGGTATCCTACCCGCCCGTGAAAGGCTTTTAGTCCCTAAACAAATATTTCGCAACAAAAATCCCCCCCTTTCACAAGGAGGGGTTAGGGCGGGTTCTGCGGTAACAGTAGCGGTTGCAGTTTGCCCGATCGAATATCTGGAGTATCTGGGATAATGTATTACTGAGACAAAGTATTGGCATTCACAAATCGACCAATCAACCCAGAAACAAATGACAACACAATGGAACCAAACAAAGCCGGCCAAAAACCGTTAACCGCAAAGCCGATATTGAACGCACCCGCCAACCAGGAAGCCAGGGAAAGCGAAATTGCATTCACAACGAATAAAAACAAACCTAAAGTAATAATGGTCAAAGGCAGCGTCAGCAATGTAAGAATCGGTCTGACAACCGCGTTCACCAATCCGATAACAACAGCAGCCACCATCGCAGCCGGAAAGCTAACCACCGAAATACCTGGTACAATGTTAGCGGTAATGATCAGCGACACCGCTGCTACTATCCAAGTTAAGAAAAAACTTAGCATATGTTTTTTTCCATCTCCATCACTATTAATTAAGATTGTACCTGTTTAGTCGATCGACCAAAGTTCGGGATACACTACGAAATACCCACCTTCCGAGAATATCAGACTTATGAAACTCCGGCAACTAGCAGCATTCCTATTCGCGCTAACTATCTTCATCCTGCCGCAGCCAGCCCAGGCTCAATCTAAATATTACGCTCCGCCGCTGTCCTTTAGCAACGCCGAACTGACAAGACGCGATTTTTCTGGTCAAATGCTGCGGGCTGCGGAGTTTTCTAACGCTAATATGGATTTGACTAATTTTTCTAATGCGGATTTGCGGGGAGCAATTATGAGCGCTTCGGTGATGACTCAGGCGAATTTGCACGGCGCCAATTTAACTAATGCAATGATAGATCAAGTTAAATTTACTAATGCCGATTTAAGTGATGCAATTTTAGCAGAAACAATTTTGCTGCGTTCTACTTTTGACGGAGTTGATATCACCGGCGCTGACTTTACCGACGCAATTATGGACGGATCACAAGTTAAAGAATTGTGTACAAAGGCAAGTGGGATTAATTCTCAAACTGGGATTTCTACTCGCGATTCTTTGGGCTGCCGCTGATATCATCTCCGGTCAATTACTGATGATTGTTTGTTGGGTGGGGGCGGGTTTTTGAGATTGTTTGTTTGGGGCAATTATGGTTGGTGGAACCCGCCCCTACGAAACCATATTTTGTAGGG
>NZ_JAUBRC010000030.1:30019-92267 GCF_036701635.1 Microcoleus sp. N9_B4
GGCGGGTTTTTGAGATTGTTTGTTTGGGGCAATTATGGTTGGTGGAACCCGCCCCTACGAAACCATATTTTGTAGGGGCGGGTTCCACCAAAAAGATATAACGATTACCAACAATTTAGATAAAGCCGCCCCCACACCACGAATAATTCACTTGGCTTTTTTCTGAGAAGCCGCATAATGCTCAGTCATTAACTGATTAACTTCTGGATTGTAAATCCGCAGATAATTCCAGTAATTCTCAAACACCGATTTCACGTATCCTTTCGTTTCAGGAAACGGAATCTTTTCCGCAAAAGCATCCGGGTCACTAAAATTAAACCTCTTCAACCAATCTGCTACTGCATTTGGCCCGGCATTGTAACTCGCCACAGCTAACATTGAGTTATTCTTGTACTCGTCGTGAGTGTGATCCAAGTACCACGTACCGAGTTTAACGTTGTCGTCCACATTCTCCAATGAATACTTTTTGAGGCTGATTTGTCCAGCAACCCAAGCTGCTGTTTCCGGCATTACTTGCATTAAACCTGTGGCGCCAACTGATGATTTGATAGCGGGCATAAACCGCGATTCTTGCCGGATTAATGCGGTTACTAATACTGAATTTATTTTGCGTTCTTGCGACCATTTGACAATGGTTTCTAAGTAAGGAAAAGGATAAAGTGCTTGCCAATAAATCGGTTGCTGCCTGAGTTCCAGGTATTCGGTTCTATCATCTGGTTTTTCGCGTTGCCGCAAACTACTAACCATCCACAAACCGTCTAAATTGTCTCCGACTGCTACTCGCATTAAACCGTCTGTAAACTGTTCGGCTATACTTGGTTCTACGCGGTCGATAAATTCTATTTGCCACAGCGTCCAAGCATCTCTATCTTGACCTAATTGATAGAGTTCTTTCAACGCAGGAGAACCCGCAGTTGGTTCGGGGCGCTGAGGCGGCCGCACTACATTGGGAGACAAATCTCGGACTGTGGTAAAGTCGCCGACTGGCCAGCCAAGAAGTACAGCCGATCGCCACGCAAAATATGATTCTGGATAGCGTAATATAGTGTACTCAAATGCAGTCTTGGCGTCTTGTTGCCGACCGAGTTGCTGTGCCCATTTCCCGACCCAAAATGCTGCTTCTGGAGCTTGTTCGCTGTCGGGATTGTGGGTCGTTAATTCTCTCGCCCACTGCCAAGCTGATTTTAAATCTCCGCCTTTGGCATACTGCTGGGCGATCGTCCACCGCAATTCGCCTGCTTTATCAGAATTATTGTATTTTGTCAATAGCAACTTCCGGGTATCTGAGGCAGATTGAGCGCTGCGTGCTTTGTCGAGAAGTTGGGATTTATCTAACAAAGCTTCGGGGGCATAATTGGGGAATTTGCTAATAACTCGATCGAGCAAAACGATCGCTTCTTTCGGTTCGCTCAGCCGCGACAGCCGAATTAAACCCAAACCAGTATCTTCGGCATCGGGAAACTCGCGCACTAATTCTTGATAGGCAATTCTCGATTCCGGGATTTTTCCGTCGAGCCACAAACCGCGAGCTTTTCGGTAAAGATTTTTGGCGTTGCGGGGAGCTTTCCCGTAAGCAATAGCTCCTTTGCCATAATCTTGTTTTTCCCAATAACCAAAGGCAATTTCTTCCCAATCTTCCGGTTTCAAACCGGCGCTGTTTCGCTGCACCAGTTGTTCCACAATTGTCCCGTAGTCTTTGACATAATGACCGTGTTTTGCTACGAGCAGCATCAACTGCGGCTGATTGGGATTTTCTTTTAACTTAGCGAGGGCAATTTCTACGCTGCGGGGATGAGCGGGGAATTCAGTAATTGCCTGTTGCCAATATTCCGGTTTTGACTTGCCTAAAACATATAATGCTTCCGCTGCTACCGGGTCGCTCGGATAGTTTTTTAGCAGTTCCTGCCAAGCTTTTTGAGTTTTGCCTTTGTCGCCGCTCAATTGGTAAGCTTGCGCCCTTTTTAGGGCAATGTGAGCAGCTAAAACCGGATATTCTTGCTCTAATTTGTCCAATAAGTTTAATGCTTTGGTCGCATTTCCTTGCTGGATTAAATCGCTGGCAAGCAGGTAGCGGGCACGGCTTTGAGGGGAGATTTCCTGCTGCGGGTTTGTACTTGCAGACTCAGTAGCTGCGAGTTCAACTAATTTCGCCGATCGCTCGCTCGGTGACAGCGATACCAGCATCTTGACTTGCGATTCGGAATTCGCTGCATTCACGGGTTGCTGAGCCTTTTGGAGCGAGCCAAAACCCATCCATTTCATCGCAGCAACCAAAGAGCCGATCGCAATAACGCAAACTGAAACGCTGATTAAAACAAAAAATCGAGCCCGGCGTCGTTTTAGCATGGGAAAATTTAAGAGAATAAGATATAGAGAACCGATCGTTTGTCAAGAGCCATCACAGGCCGGATGGGTGTTCCACGCCATCACAGGCAGGATGCCTGTTCAACGAGAAATAAATGTTAAGAGTGGGGCAAAAACGGAGAGCCGACCCCCAAACAGATGATTGATATTGGTGGAATATCCGATCGCAGGCGGACTTGGCTGATATAGTAGCAGAATTTATTTCGATGTGGAGCGGAGAATTTGTGCGATCGATCTATTTACCCGCACCAACGAAAAACCACAAACCACCCACTGCAAAGTACAATCAAAAATCTAAAATCTAAAGTGTAAATCAAAACATGGAATTTCTAGTCACCGATACGCCCCGCTCTGTTTGGACGGGAGACGCCCTGGCAATTGGTCTATTTGAGGACGGCTTGGAACTCACCGGCGATCTGGCACAATTAGATGAAAAGCTTGCAGGCACTTTGAAAGAGCTGCTACTGGAAGTAGATTTTAAGGGCAAAGTGGGTACTAGCGCCATCACCCGCGTCGGCGGCAATAATCCCATTCGCAAAATTGCGATCGTCGGTTTGGGCAAAACAGAGGACTTAAAATTAGACACCGTGCGGCAAGCAGCAGGCGTTTGCGCCAAGTTAGCCAAAAAAGAGAAATGCAAAACCCTCGGAATTAGCTTTCCGGTGTGGAAAAACGCCCCGGATGTTACAGCAAGCGCGATCGCCGAAGGTGTAGAACTCTCCCTAAATCAAGACAACCGTTTCAAATCGGAACAGGAAGACAAAAGCCCGCAACTCGAACAAATTCATTTGCTCGGTTTTGCCGGTACCGAAAGTGCGATCGCCCGCGCCCGCCAAATCACTGCCGGAGTCATTCTAGCACGGGAATTAGTCGCAGCGCCGGCAAATTTTGTCACCCCGATTACCATGGCAGAAACTGCTCAAAGTCTGGCTACCGAATGCGGTTTAGAATTAGAAATATTGGAGCAGGAAGACTGCGAAAAACTAGGAATGGGAGCCTTTCTTGGCGTTGCCAGGGCATCTGAATTGCCGCCCAAATTCATCCACTTAACTTACAAACCCGAAGGCACACCGCGCCGCAAAATAGCAATTGTAGGCAAAGGATTGACCTTTGATTCTGGCGGTTTGAACATCAAAGGTGCGGGCAGTGGCATTGAAATGATGAAAGTAGATATGGGCGGTGCTGCGGCTACTTTGGGAGCGGCAAAGGCGATCGGACACATCAAACCCGATGTGGAAGTTCACTTTATCAGCGCCGTCACTGAAAATATGATCAGCGGCCGCGCCATGCGCCCTGGAGACATCCTTACAGCTTCCAACGGCAAAACAATTGAAGTCAACAATACCGACGCTGAAGGCCGTTTAACCCTGGCTGATGCTTTGGTATTTGCTGATAAATTAGGAGTTGACGCAATTGTCGATTTAGCAACTCTAACCGGGGCCTGCGTAATTGCTTTAGGCGACGATATCGCGGGTTTGTGGAGTCCTCAAGATAGCGTCGCCGCCGAAATAGTCGCCGCCTCAGAATTGGCCGGCGAAAAATTTTGGCGAATGCCGATGGAAGAAAAATATTTTGAGGGTTTGAAAGCATTGCACGCCGACATGAAAAACACAGGGCCACGTCCCGGCGGTTCGATTACGGCGGCGCTATTTTTGAAGCAGTTTGTAAAGGATACTGCATGGGCGCATTTAGATATTGCCGGCCCGGTTTGGACTGACAAAGAAAATGGCTACAATGGCCCTGGGGCTACCGGTTTTGGAGTTCGGACTTTGGTGCAGTGGGCGCTGGGCGGTGCTTAATTGTGGATTCCCAGCGCAAAAATTGAGATTTTCTCTGCGTTAAAAGTCTGCTAGTCCATCTGTGAGCCAGGGGTTAAAAACCCCTGGCTCACGGCTTAAGTAATCTAAAAGAAAATTTAATAGTGATCATTAACAATTTAAATGTTTCTGAAGCAATAGTTAGGCGAACCTATGTATTCCGTCACAGGGAGCAACGTAAGCGTTGTAAGCGTTGCGAGCCGTGACGCTCGGCATGGCTCATACTTCGGGAAAGCTTCGTTCCCAGGGCCCAACCTCGATAGTTTTGATATTTCCTGAAAAAATAGCTGTTTCATAAAAATGAAAAAAGTATATAATTATGTAAATATTTCACTAGCCAAAATCAAATAATTAGATTTGATCGGATTTGCATTGGTACAGATAATTTTTTTCTTGAACTTTATGCAAGAACAATTAACAATTTTTTTTTCCACACTTGCTGTATCTTCTACACTCGGTTGCAACGCGGTACCGGAGTTGCGATTGTACGCTGTTTTTGACTCGCTGACGGCACTGGCTTATTGCTCGATCGCCCTATCTTTAGTTTATTTTACCCGCCAAGGTTCTCACAGCAAGATTTTCCGGCTGTTTGCCGTTGTTTTTTTTGCCTGGGGCGCTGCTAAATTCACGGAAGTTTGGACGCTTTGGCATTCCATATATTGGCTGTCGGTAACTCTCAAAGCTACAAGTGCTTTGATTTCTTTGCTTTTAGCCGCAGTCGCTCTCGCCCTCATGCCGAAAGCACTTGCAGATTCGGGTTTAAATCACAAAGAAAATTTTCAACAACGGCAGTTAAAAGAGGTAGAAAAAAACCATCACCCGCATGATATCCACAAAGGAGAATTGGCAAAATTATCACTCAAATTTTCCCCTTCAGACACTATTGTCGATCGCGCTTTAGATATCAATTCGCTTAACGAACAGTTAGAAAAAGAAATTGCCGATCGCCAGCGGGTTGAGGAAAAGTTGCAACTGACTCAATTTGCGATCGACCGATCTGCAGATGCGATCTTCTGGATCGGGCCCGACGGTAAATTTTTGTACGTCAACGACGCCGCTTGCTCTTCATTGGGATATTCTACCGCTGAATTGCTCTCGATGACCGTGCACGACATCAATCCAGATTTTCCCCAAACTGCTTGGAGTTTGCACTGGAAAGTCTTAAAACGCTGCGGTTCGGTTAATATTGAAGTTCACCACCTCACTAAGTACGGTCGCATTTTTCCGGTAGAAATTACGATCGACCATTGGGAATTTAACGGCAAAGAATATCAGTGCGCGTTTGCTCGCGACATTAGCGAGCGCAAGCGGATTGAGGCAACTTTGCGGGAAAGAGAAGAAGAATTTAGGTCATTAGTTTCTAGCATTCCCGGTGCAGTTTACCGTTGCAGTGCGGCTGGGCGATCGAGCTTAAATTTTATCAGCAGTGGCATCGAAGCTATTTCCGGCTATCCCGCAGCTAACTTTATGCAAAAACCGGTGCAGGCTTTTCCGAGTATAGTTCATCCCCATGACGCTGAGCAGATCGAGACAATTATCGATCGGGCTATTAAGACAAAACAACCTTACACGCTCGAATATCGCCTGATTCACTGCGACGGAAATGTGCGGTGGGTGGCAGAGAAAGGTCAAGCCATTTTCAACGCAGCAGGTCAAGTTTTATCCCTCAACGGTGCGATTTTTGACATGACAGAGCGCAAAGCAGCCGAGGATGCTTTGCGGCTCTCCGAGGCGATCGCCAACAACAGAGCCCAGCAGCTAGAAATCGCTCTCAAAGAACTTCGAGAAACTCAAGCTCACCTAATTCATACCGAAAAAATGTCAAGTCTCGGTCAAATGGTAGCTGGAGTAGCTCACGAAATTAATAACCCTGTCAGTTTTATCTACGGCAATATTTCCTATGCCAGCCAATATATCAGAGACTTGTTGCAGCTTGTGGAACTTTACAAAAAACACTATCCTCAGCCAGCGGTAGAAATTCAACAATGTATTGATAATATCGATTTAGAATTTTTGACAGAAGATTTACTAAAAATATTATCTTCGATGAAAATGGGAGCCGATCGCATTCGCGAAATAGTTCTGAGCTTGCGAAATTTCTCCCGTTTAGACGACTCGGTAAAAAAGCCTACCAACCTTCACGAAGGCATAGACAATACCCTCTTAATATTACACAACAAACTGCGCGCCAGAGGCGACTATCCCGAAATAAAAGTAATCAAAGATTACGGTAAACTCCCCTTAATAGAATGTTATGCAGGTCAGCTCAATCAGGTATTTATGAATCTGCTTAGCAACAGTATTGACGCCTTGGAAGATGCTTGCAACCAAAAAAGGCGCTCAGCAGCCGGCGGCGACGATTGGGAACCAACTATTAGCATTCGCACAGAAGCCCTAAACGAAAATAGTATTTGCATCCGCATTGCCGATAATGCGATCGGCATGACAGAAGACGTGCGGAGCCGATTGTTTGACCCCTTTTTCACGACAAAACCGATGGGAAAAGGCACTGGTTTGGGGTTAGCCATCAGTTACCGAATTGTCGCGGAAAAACACGCTGGAGCATTGAGCTGCCGTTCCACCGTAGGAGAAGGTACGGAATTTGCGATCGAGATTCCTTTATGAAAAATGTGTTTGTAGTGAGGAATGCAAGTCCTCGGTTTTTATGAGGACTTGCATTCCTCACTACAAACCAATTTTGCGGACATAATATTATTCCTGCTTTTTCCTTCCCCTTCCCCTTCCTCATTAATTACGATCGGGAGCATCTCAGTTTTGTAAAAAGCATTTTTTTTATTGTAGTGCGAGCTTAAGAGTTCGCGTATTGTACAATACGCGAGCTCTTAAGCTCGCACTGTAAATGCAAAACTGAGATGCTCCCGATCGCGATCGCGGCCGCTACGATCGCGCGGCTGTGAACTTCTGACCAAAATTCTGGTTGTTCTAAATAGGGATTCATTCCCGGAAATGGGGAGGGCATTTCTTTCGCCTCACTCGTTAACTTTGCTTGCTGCAATACTTATTTTAGAACTTCGGCAGGGATGAAGACAATGTTGGTTCTATCTCAGATATTGCACCATTCGTGTGGAAGCCTTTCATGGGCGGGCGGGACGCCCAACCCCTACTCCCCACAAGAAAACTCACTCTTTGTGGAACAGGCCAGAAAGCCTGTTAAGCGAGAATGGTGCAAGATGTTTGTGCGATCGCCACTTGTATTAACTGTGAAACGGAACAGTTACTAAAGGCAAAAGCGTTAAAATCAGCCAACTCCAAAACCACTTATTCGATTTTAGCGGCGTTTCTGCCCCTGTCAAAAGCGCATCTATTCTCTCTCCCAATCTATTAGGCAACCCGACAGCACCAACCACGCAAGCTATATCAAAATATCGGTGCGGATAGCTCGCTACCAACAGCAAAGCTTCTGCTAATAACAAAGAATCTACTCCCGCCGCCGCCTTAGCGTCAGCCCGCAATTCCCGCAGCGTTAATAACTCTTCCCACAAAGCTTGCGTATTCGGCAGCCAAGCCGTGATTTGCCGCAGCCATCCCAGCCAGAAAAACCAGAAAGTATCGCGGTAATAGTAGTGCGCTTGTTCGTGGGCAATTACTGCTTGCAAGTGAGCTGGGGCGAGGGTTTTCAACAAACCAGAAGTGACTGCAAATTCAGGTTGCCAAAAACCAACTAAAGCCGAAAATAGAGCGGGCGTGTTCATAACTCTGACTGTTGTTCCGGCTATTTCTTTCTGCGGGCAATTGCGAATTTGATTTAAAAATAAAATGCCCTTGGAGGCTAGCTTAATACACCAAAATGCTGCTATTATTAAAAAAGTTACAGCTAGCAAGTAGCTCAACCACCCTTCCTCAATTCCTACGATCTGGATTCCTACCATTTGTCCTTGAATTCCCATGAATAAAATTGCTAGAGCTGTGGCGAGCAATAACAGGGGGGGAAACAGGAATAACAAGAGCGATCGCTGCCAGCGGCGAGTCCAATTTCCGTGAGGAAAAGACCATCTCAATCTCAGGCAGCAAGCAGCAATCAGTGCAGTTAAAATTAGGATTAAGTGCATTATTTTTGCTCCTCCCTAGCTTGGCGGACAGCTTGAATGCGAAGGGAAATTTCTTCTAATTGTTCGACAGTTGCTTGGTCGAGGCTGTCAGCAAATGCTGCTACAATATCGGGATTGCCTACTGCTAGAAATTTCTGCAATCGATCGTAAGCCAAGAGCGATCGAGCTTCTTCGCAAGAAACTAAAGGTTGCCAAGTGAACGTCCGTTCTGTTTTGTCGCAAACCAGCCAACCTTTGTCTGTCAGGCGGCGCAGCACTGTTGTTACTGAAGCGTAAGCCAATTCTCGATCGGGATCGGACAAAATGCGATCGTGCACGTCTTTCACTGTAGCAATTTCTAGTTCCCAAACTATGTTCAAAATCTCTGCCTCTAAAGGGCCGAGGGAAAGTTGTTTGGGGCGGTAATTGGGCAGAGGATTCATGCTATTTAAGATTTAAGATTTAAGATTTAAGATTTAGTTACCATATAGGTAATTGTTTGTCTAGCTTACATCATTTACGGTGATGAGGAGTGTTTATTTAGAAAAAATTAATCATAAATCCTGTTATTTACAAGTTTTACAAGCTGTCATTTGACAATTCAAGCGAAGAAGTGTAAGAATCAGGCAAAAATTACCAAACTCAGTATATTTGGCATCCATTCAGCCCAAGCTTAACCTCAAATGAAAAAACAACTAATACAGGCTTCAACTGCGGCAGCCCTCGCTATTTTGTGTACCTATTCAACTGTCGGTCGGCATCAAGCCACAGCGGCAGAAACTCAAGAATTGGAGATTAAATTTAGCGCGGCGGTGGGGGAAAAGCCGTTTAACTGCGGGGAAAGCTACAGTAACTTAGGCACGCCGGCTGCTACCGTTACTCCTACAGATTTCCGCTTTTATATATCCGATGTTGCCTTAATTGACAACAGCGGCAAAGCCGTACCGCTAACTCTCAAACAAGACGGCAAATGGCAGCATCAAAACATTGCTTTGCTGGACTTTGAAAATAAATCCGGCGGTTGTGCAAACGGCACTGTAGAAATTCGCGATCGAGTTCTTGGCACAATACCAAAAGGCAGCTACAAAGGGCTGCAATTCACCCTCGGCTTGCCATTCAATCTCAATCACGGAGACGCAAGTCTAGCACCTTCTCCCCTCAATTTAACATCCCTGTGGTGGAACTGGCGGGGAGGCTACAAATTTGTGCGAATTGACCTAAAAAATCAAATGACTAGCAGAATGCCAGCCGGAAAATCGGGCCGGCAAAGCAGCCAAATTGCTCACACAGAAGGCAGTCACGGCGGCGGAGTGCAGGGTTTTGCCATTCATTTAGGAAGTACCGGATGCAAAGCTGAAGGCAACACTCTGAAGCCGAGTAGCTGTGCTAATCCCAACACCGCAAAAATAGTTTTTAGTAACTTCGATCCTGCAAAAAATACAGTTGTTGCCGACATCAAAGCGCTAGTTTCTCAAACTAATTTGGAAGTCAATCAAGCCAATACTCCTCCCGGCTGTATGTCAGAACCGAATGACGGCGACTGCGCTGGAATTATGACAAATCTAGGTTTGCCCTTTGGAGGCCAACCCGCTGCCGAACAGAGTTTTTTTAAGGTTAAATAACAGAGGAATTACGCATATATCCCTTCATAAACCGGGTTTGAGAAACCGGGTCCAAAAAACTCGGTTTCTGCGCCCAGGACCATAACAGCAATGGTGGGCAGTGCCCACCCTACGATAAAAAGAATGAAATTAAATCGACTATTAACTTTTACTATTATCTGCATTATCTCATTTTGCTTAGCAACCAGCATTAGCGAAGTTTTGTCGCCCGAAACAAGCGCGATCGCAACTTCTCCACCGCCAACTTACAATTGGAATATCCCCGCAGCAATGCCAAAACCAATTGTACCAGCAGATAACCCAATTACCAAGGAGAAAGTCGAACTGGGGCGACATCTTTTCTACGAAAAACGCCTGTCAGTTACAGGAAAATTTTCCTGCGCTACCTGTCACATTCAAGCCAAAGCATTCACCGACGGCAAAACATTAGGAGTCGGCGCTACCGGAGAAAAACACCCGCGTAATGCCATGAGTTTAGCCAATATCGGCTACAATTCAGTGCTGACTTGGGCAAATCCCCTACAGAATAAACTGGAATCTCAGCTATTAGTTCCCCTGTTTGGCGAACACCCGATCGAAATGGGAATGGTAGGTAAAGAACAGGAACTTTTAGCAATGCTGCGGTCAGATTTACAATACCCCCAAATGTTTGCAGCCGCCTTTGGAACCGGAGACAATTATATTAGTATTAACAACTTAACCAAAGCTATCGCCTCCTTTGAACGCACTTTAATTTCCCTCAATTCTGCCTACGATCGATACCGCTACCAAGGCGAATCCAGCGCAATTTCAGCCTCAGCCAAACGGGGAGAAGAATTATTTAACAGCGAACGCTTGGAATGCTTTCACTGTCACGGCGGTCTCAATTTATCCGACTCTATTATGCACGATCGGCTAGCCTTTAAAGAAATCGCTTTTCACAATACAGGCCTGTACAATATCGACGGCAAAGGTGCTTATCCGCCCAACAATACAGGGGTTTACGAAATTACGAACCAACCCTCAGACATGGGCAGATTTAAAGCACCAACTCTGCGAAATATTGCCTTGACAGCACCTTATATGCACGACGGAAGTATCAAAACTTTAGAAGAAGTTATTGGTCACTACAAAGCAGGTGGCAGAACTATTAAGAAAGGAGAATTTGCTGGAGTAGGAAGTGAAAACCCGCTCAAAAGTAATTTTGTTTCAGGCTTTAAGTTGACTGTAAAGGAACAACGAGATTTGTTGGCTTTCCTGCGAAGTTTGACCGATGAAGAATTTATCAATAACCCCGAATTTAGAGATCCGAATCTGGAATAATACTGTATAACCCAGATAATTTCATTGCGACTCCGGCTCTAAGCCAGAACGTTTTTGTTCAATTGGATGTGAGGGTCTTTTTCACAGGTATCTGATGTATAAGGTTAGTGTGCCTAGTTGAGGGAACAAACTGGCAGAACGATCGCAAATTCAGTCCCTTCTCCCAATACCGAATTCACATCGATCGCACCCCCATGTTTCTCAACCACAATCTGCCGTGCGATCGCCAATCCTAACCCCGTGCCTTTACCAACGGCTTTGGTTGTAAATAAATGGTCAAATATTTTTTGTTTGACTGATTCAGTCATGCCATGACCATTATCTTTTATGGCAATTTTTACTCTCTCATTTTCTACTGATGTTTGAATACTAATAATGTTGGAATGAGCCTTGATTTGAGCAAAATTTCGCCCAATGTTTGATTCATCTAAAGCATCAACAGCATTCGCTATAATATTCATAAATACCTGATTTATTTGACCGGGAAAACAGTCGATTTTAGGTAAATTTCCATAGTTGGTAATCACTTCTATGGCAGGACGTTTCTCGTTTGGTTTCAGGCGATGTTTGAGAATTAAAATCGTGCTGTCAATGCCTTCATGGATATTAAATGGCACTTTATAATCTTTGTCAGCACGGGAAAAAGTGCGGAGGGAAGTGCTGATATTTTTGAGGCGATCGCAGGCCATCCCCATTGAATTAATTATCTTGGGTAAGTCTTCTAAAGTATAATCTAAGTCAATTTCTGACGCATGGTCTTTAATTTCATCACTTGAATTGGGGAAAGTTTTTTGATACAATCTTAAGTGTTCGATCAGCTCGGTAAAAGTAGGTTTAGCTTCTTCAAGACTCGCAGAAATAAAACCCAAAGGATTATTCATTTCATGGGCAACACCAGCAACAAGATTACCGAGTGCCGACATTTTTTCACTTTGGACAATTTGTAATTGAGCTTGTTGTAAATCTTGTAAAGCTTGTTGAGCTTGTTGATAAAGTCGAGCATTTTCTAGAGATATGGCAGCTTGAGAAGCAAGTAAGTTGATAACTTGTAAGCGTTCTTCAGTAAATACCCCGCTTGTCACTTGATTTTCTAAGTAAAGAATCCCGACTAAATGCCCTTGATTAATAATCGGGTTACAACATACACTTTGGGGTTGATGTTCAAGCATATATTGCCCAATTAAACCAGGGATATCGGTTTGGCAATTATCTATGACAACTGTTTGTCGAGTATTCTTGACGTAATGGAAAATTTTTATGGGAAGAGATTGACAATTTTCTAACCCTTGTGGGCTGAGGAGAGTTTGTATTTCCTGATGCTCAATAAAGGTATTGGCTCGGACTTGCCAAATATCATCTTGGGGAAGTAGCAATACAACTTTTTTTGCCCCAGAGTTTTCGAGGATAATTCGGGTGAGGCTGGCAAGGAGTGAGTCTAATTCCAGAGAACTGGAAATAGCTTGAGCAGCTTTCAGGACAGAAGTAAAATCTAGGACATCGGAAATACTCGTACTGCCAGTGCTCTTCGTGCGAGTGGATGAGGAAGTCCCACGAAAGCCAATAGTTTCTATTGGGTTGAGGTTAAGTCGTTGCTGTTGCAGGATGGGTTGGAGTAATTGAGGATAGGTTTTTTCTAGGTGATTAACTTTTGCTTTCGCTCCCCACCGGGTGTAGCAGTAGTAAGCATTTATGATGTGAATTTGAGCAAATTGCTCTTTACACCAGTCGAGGTAAAACGCAGCGGCTAGTTCATTCGCTAAGGCTTCTTCGTTGATAAATTGATTATCTTTCGCCAGGGTAATTGCTCGGTCATAACACTCAATGGCTGCAATTTTTTCATTTAAAACCCGATGACGTTCACCCTCAACTAAATACCATTTATGCAAATGATTCATGGGAGCATTGTGAGCCCACTGGTGCAAAATCGTTTGATGGGTTTCCACAACAGCGAGAATTTTCGCTTGCTCCGACTCTGGCTGTGTGGGAAAAAGTGCTAGGTATGTTAGGGGTGCATAGAAATGGAAAATGGGAACGTGAACGCATCCTCCCACTGCCATCAAATAAGGCTCGGCTTGAGTAATGTAATCTAGGGCAGCCGTGTAATTCCCAAAAGAGTAAGCAAGCAGTAGTTTGTAGATATAAACAACAGCGATCGGCGTTAGTTCATTGTCCCGATGGTGCTTGGGAATCATCACCATTTCATCATAGAGATTACCGATTAAGCAATCCGGTTGACTCCCAGTTCCCCTCAAGTTCTGCACTATCTGCCCCATCATACTTATATAAATCTGAGCAGAATATTGTTTCGTTTGCGCCAAAACAGTGCTGTAATTTGCTAGTTCGGGTTCCCAAATATTTAGTTCCATGCCACTGGCAAAGGTAGCAAAGAAGTAAGCGACGATGTTGTAGGTACCATATAGAAAACTCCCAGCCTCTATGCCAGCCGTATAGCCTTCTTTCAGGATCAATCTCACTTCCCTTAGCGCTTCTTTGCGATGCTGGATAAAGATGCCATAGAGATGCAAAATTAGGGGTCTAAATTCCCGCGCATTGAACCGATCGAGTAAATTCAACGCCAGTCGCCCAAAGGCATAACCTGTTTCTACCTCTCCTAAAAAGGCACACAAAACCATTCCGTGAATTCCATACCCCGCCGTTGATGAGGGCGCATTCCCAAACTGGAGCGATAAACTCACCATTGTCGCGCTCACTAGGGGCAGCAATCCCGGCATTCCCAGAAAAGTGGGTGAAAATACCATTCCTAATAGTTCCATCGCTGCCTGAGTTTGGCGATCGCTCATCACTGGCAGATCCACCAGTTCCTCAATCTCTCTACCCTGGAGTTGGCTTGCAAGGTTCTGTAGCGCTTGACTAATCTTAGTTTCGTCAGGTTCACTGGGGAGATCGACTCCCAATTGTCCCAGTACATCTCTTCCTGCGGCGATCGCCTGCAACATCTGGCTCTGTCCTGTCTTTGCCACAATTTGAATTGCGTAAATTTTAACTTTGTCGAAAATCGTCTGAGCTTTTTGCAAGACTAGAGCTGCCATCTTTTCCATGTCCTCAAAATCAGCATTCAAATAGCTGGCTTCAGTAGTCGCAACATAGAGATTCAAGGTCAATTCATACTGACTTTGCCAACAGTTGGTAGTCAGTAACTCTATGCCTGTTTGCAGATAGACCCTTGCTGCTACGTAGGCTGTAGAATTTCTGGCTTTAGTGCCTGCTTTTAAGTTGAGTTGAGCTAATGTTTCCCGTTCGCTTGGTTGAGTGATTAACTTTTGTCCTAGATTCAAATGCCCGACAATATCAAACACTTTTTCCTCAAGCTCTATCTCCGAGGTATTTTGCAGGAGTAACTGTCCAATTTTGAGATGAGTTGATTGTTTTTGGTCATTGGGAATCAGGGAATAGGCAGCTTGCTGTACTCGGTCATGTAAAAATTTGTAGGTAACAGTCTGAGAATTTTCTTGAGTCACTGCAAGACTTTCTTGCCCGACATAGAATTTATAAACATCACCGATTGGTAAAATTAATCCTTCCTGCAACGCTTTCCACAAATCTGCTGCTATTTCTAGGTCTGAGTATTCCGAAACAATTTCCAAAGTTGCTAAATCAAACTGATTGCCAATACAAGCGGCTAACTTGAGGATATTCTGGGTTGCTAATGGTAATTTCTCTAACTGCAACGCCATAAATTCAACTACATCATCGGTAAGCGCTTGCTGATTCACTTGTATAATGTCACATTGCCACCCCCCTTGTACCCCCCTCTGTCCCCCCTTACCAAGGGGGGACAGAGAGGGGTAGTTAAATTGAATCAGGTTATCTTGATGTAATGCTTTGAAAAACTGTGTAGCAAAAAACGGATTTCCTTGAGTTTTCTGAAATACCAATTGAGAAAGAGGCAAGGCCAAATTTTCTGGACATTTAAGTGTATCAGCAACTAACTGATTGACTTGCATTTGACTCAGGGGTGCTAAAGTAATCGTATTAATTGTTGATTGTGTTTTTTCAATTTCACTCAAAGTCAACATCAAGGGATGTCCTGGATTGACTTCGTTATCACGGTATGCACCAATTAACAAAAGATGATTTGTATCAGCCATTAAAAGCTGCATTAAGTTCAGCGATGCTGAATCGGTCCATTGCAAATCATCTAAAAATATCACTAATGGATGTTCTGCACTGGTAAAAACTTGGGTGAATTTTTGAAACAATAAATTAAAGCGATTCTGGGCTGCTGTTCCAGATAATTCAGGTGCGGGTGGCTGTTCACCAATAATTTTTGATAATTCAGGGATAACTTCAATAATGACTTGTCCATTTTCTCCAACTGCTGATAATATTTGGTTTTTCCATTTCTGAATTTGTGCATCGCTTTCTGTTAATAATTGCCCCATTAAATCTCGGAAGGCTTGCACAAAAGCACTGAAGGGAATATTCCGTTGAAATTGATCGAATTTACCTTTGATAAAATAACCCCGTTGCCTGACAATGGGTTTATGAACTTCATTGACTACAACAGTTTTTCCGATGCCGGAAAAGCCTGCAACGAGCATCATTTCGCTGTTCCCTTGTGCTACTCGTTCAAAGGCTGCTAAAAGTTGCTGTATTTCTCGTTCTCGACCATAAAGCTTTTCAGGAATCAGGAAGCGATCGCATACATCGCGCATTCCTAATTCAAAAGTTTCAATCTTTCCAGTTTCTTGGCACTGCTGCAAACACCTTTCTAAGTCATGCTTCAAGCCCAAGGCACTTTGATAGCGTTTTTCGGCATTCTTTGCCATCAGCTTCATAACAATATCCGAAACCACCTGCGGGATTTCTTTGCTGTTTATTGAAGGAGGTTGTTTGGCAATATGGCAGTGAACCAACTCCATCGGATCTTCACATTCAAATGGCAGTTTTCCTGTCAGCAATTCGTAAAAGGTGGCTCCCAGAGAATAAAAATCTGTGCGGTAGTCGATGCCTCGGTTCATTCGTCCAGTTTGTTCGGGAGAAATATAGGCGAGGGTTCCTTCTAAAACGTTGGGATTTTGAATTTCTTGAGTTTCTCTCGGCAGTAGGGAGGCGATGCTAAAGTCAATCAGTTTAATTTGTTTGGTTTCGGGATGAACTAGAACGTTAGCTGGCTTAATATCTTTGTGAATGACTCGGTTTCGGTACAGTCCGTCAAGAATGTCAGTTATTTGAATGGCAATTTCCAATATTTCTGCTAAAGTCAGCTTGCGTTCTTGGGCGTAGTCTCGCAGAGAAATACCGCCAAAATCCTCCATTACTAGGGCATAGCTGTGGCGATAGGAGTCCAAATTATAGGGTTGAACTACTCCAGGCAGACGTAGGTTTTTGGCGATGGTGTACTGGTTGCGGAATTGCAGCAGTTCGCTGAAGCTGGGATAGTCTCGATTCAGTAGTTTAATGACAACCGGAAGCTGATCTGTTTCTCGAATGGCTCGATAAACTACGGTTCTCGAACCGCAGTATAATTGCTCAACTAGATGATATCCAGAAATTCGGTTTGTCAAATCCACTGCGGTACTCCTCTGGATTACTCAATCTCAGACGACATTGACTTTTGTCACTAAGTATACACTGTTATTGATCTAGTCTGAGGAAAATAAAACTGCGAAAGCCCTAGCCTACAGACTCTACCGCTTTTATACTTTTTCACTTTTGAACAGAAAGATGGCGATCTATCAAGATAGTCTTATCCTTTCATCGGCAATAAAATTGTAAACTCCGTCCCTTCTCCCAATGCAGAATTTACCTCGATTGTACCGCCGTGTTTCTCAACTACAATCTGCCGTGCGATCGCCAATCCCAACCCAGTTCCTTTACCCACACCTTTAGTTGTAAATAAATGGTCAAATATTTTTGGCTTAACTTCTTCATTCATTCCCTTACCATTATCAGAAATGGTAATTTTTACCTGTTGAACTTCCGTGGATGTGATAATCTTAATTCGATTAGGGTTAGCCTTTATTTCCGCAAAATCCCGCCCAATGTTGGAATCATCCAACGCATCGATCGCATTGCCTATAATGTTCATAAACACCTGGTTAAGCTGTCCGGGGAAGCATTCGATCTCCGGAATATTGCCGTAGTCTTTCACTACTTCAATGGCGGGTCGCTCATCGTTCGCTTTCAATCGATATTTGAGAATTAAGAGCGTACTATCTATGCCATCGTGGATGTTGAAGGGCGCTTTGTAGTCTTTGTCGGCTCTAGAAAACGTGCGGAGGCTAGTGCTGATACCTTTGATGCGATCGCATCCAACTTTCATGGAGTCAATCATTTTAGGCAAGTCTTCGATGATATAGTCTAAATCGATATCTTCGGCATGGTCTGCAAGCTCTGTTTCTGAGGCGCGATCGCGATAGAGATTGAGATGCTCCACTAAGTCTTGCACCGTTTGCTGGGTTTCATTCAAATTGCCCCAAATAAAGCCAACGGGGTTGTTAATTTCATGAGCAACACCTGCTACCAGATTTCCGAGTGATGCCATTTTTTCGCTTTGCACCATTTGCAGTTGGGTGTTCTGCAAATCTGCCAGAGTCTGTTCGAGTTCCTGTGATTTTTGAATCACCGCTGCTTCTGCTTGCTTGCGATCGGTAATATCAATCAGCATTCCATCCCAAACGATTTCTCCGTCTTCTCTACGTTCTGGCTGAGAAGCGGCTTTCACCCATTTCACATTCCCATTGGGAGTAATAATCCGCCACTCATGTTGAAATGGGGTGAGCGTTTGAGCAGACTCGATAACTGCCTGAAATGCCTCTGCTCGATCGTCGGGATGTTCAAAATCGCGTAGGCTGTATTTTCCTACCATCAGATCCTCTGCCGCCACTTCATAGAGTGTTTGACATCCAGAACTGACGTAGGGCACTGAAGCAGAACCATCGGCTTGAATCCGAATCTGATAAATCAAGCCAGGCACGTTGTTGGCAAGTTTCTGAAAGCGGGCTTCACTAATCTTTAACTCTTCCAGAGACTGTTCTAGCTGTTGAGCATAGTTCTGCGATCGCTCATAAAGTCGGGCATTTTCTATAGAAATTGCCGCTTGAGCGCACAACAGATTGAGTAGTTCGACGCGATCGCTCGTGAACGCCCCCGTTACTAAATTATTTTCTAGATATAAAATGCCCATCAGCTTCCCTTGATGCAAAATCGGGCTACACAAAATACTCTTCGGCTGCTGACGCATGATATATGGGTCATTTATTAAAGTCCGCTCGGCAGTCGCATCCAGCAGCACAACAGTCTGCCGATCGTGCTTGACTTTGTAAATTAGTCTGTGAGGAATTTCCTGACTCTCTTCAACCAGTAGGCCCTGCAACACGACCGGCTCTGACCCCAGGGTAATTGACCCTTTAATTAGCAGGCTATCGTCTCGCAACAGCATTAACACGCATTTATCGGCTCCAGCATTTTCGATGACGATCGAAAGCAATGATGAAAGTAGTTTGGACAGTTCGATTTCACGGGATATTGCTTGGGAAGCTTTGAGAATAGCAGCTAAATCTAAAGCCACAGAAACACTACTACTGGATGTGGCCGAACTGGTGGAGGTAACACTCCCTAAAGTGAAGATAGTTTCGTGAGTGGAGAGAGGAGAACGGGTTTGCTCTAATATAGGTGCAAGCAGTTGAGGATAGCGAGCTTCTAGGTCAGCGACTTTGGCTTTAGCGCCCCAGCGAGCATAGCCATAGTAGGCTTGGGTGATGTATTCTTGGGCAATGCGCTCTTTGCCCCAATCTAGGTAGAATTTAGAAGCCAGTTCGTTAGCCAGTGCTTCTTCTTGGATATATTCGTTGGCTTTGGCTTTAGATATTGCCCGATCGTATAATTCACTGGCTTCTGCTTTTTTTCCTAACACTCGACATTTTTCCGCTTCTACCAAATCAATCTTATGTTGATAATTCATAGGAGCATATTGTGACCAGTGTTGTAGTTGAGTTTGGTTTTGCTCTACCCGCTGAACTACCTCTGATACTTGTTCTGATTGCAAATTCAAAGCTGCTAGAGCAATCAAAGAATCATAGAAATAAAACGCAGGCTCGTATACTAATCCCTTAGCAGTAGTTAAGTAGCGACTGCACTCAACAGTATGGTTTTGCGCTTGCTCAATTTCTCCAAATAAGAAACAGAGCATAAGTTTATATGAATGGAAGACACACAACTCAGCTACATCATTATCAGAAATTAGCTGCGGCAGAATTTCTGTCTCTTGTACAGCTTCCCCAGATAAAATACAAGGATGCTCCCCCAAACCCAGCAAATTTAATGCCGACTGCCAAGAAAGGCGACAATGATTGGCTAGTGCCGCTTGGTTAAGTTGCATCAACCCATGGTAGTAAGCACGAGCATTTTGTTCTACGGTAGCAAGAGGCTGATTACTCCAAAAAGAAGCGTTACAAAAAGTTCGGGCATGATATCCAGCAAACTTCGTGCTGCCAACTTCTAAACCAGTCACGTAGCCTTCTTGCAAGAGTGGGAGGATATCTTTGATGTGAGATTTGCGGTGCAGAACAAAACCTGCCAGCACCAGAAGTACTTCTGGTTGAATAGCTTTAGCGTCAAATCTGGACATCATTTGAAGTGACAATTCACCAAACTTTGTCCCTGTATCGACATCTTGGAAAAAATTGCAGAGAAGGAAGGCATAGTTAGCGTAACTAAATGCAGAAGTTACTGTATTTCCATGCTGAATGGATAATTTGGCGGACAACGCCATCAGTAATGGACACAAGATAGAACCACAGTTGTACGCTGGTGGGATGAGACTACTAGCAATCTGGATAATTGCCAAGACTTCCCGATCTGTCATCACAGGTAAATCCACTAAATCTGCAATTTCTTTATCTCCAATCAATTCCTTAATCTCTTGAATTGACTGTTGAAGATCTACTGGTGTGGGTGATTCAGGAAAAGTTACGCCAAGCTGTTGCAGAAGTTTCTGTCCGACATCAAGGGCTTCAAATGGTTTATTTTTAAAAACGTAAGATTGAATTATAATACAGTAGACATTGACCTTTTCTAGCAGAGAGTGTGCCTGTTCTATAACACTATCAACCAACTGTTCCGTTAGTTCAAATTCGCCGCACAAAGAAGCGATTTCCGCAGCTAATTCAGAGAAAGCAAGGCTCATTTCATATTGCTGTTGCCAAGCTTTATCTCCTAACAAATATAATCCAAGTTTGGCATATTCACCCGCAGCTTGATAGGCAGTGGAATTTTTGGCTTTGCGACAGGCAATTAAATTAAGTTGTGCTAATTCATATTGTTGTGTTTGTTCGGTAATTAAATCAATTCCGCGATTTAATTGATTAACTATTTCAAAAAGTCTGTCTTCTCTTGCTGCTTTTGGAATCTGTTGTAGTAGTAGTTGTCCAATTTGGTAGTGAGTTGTCTGTTTTTGGTCATCGGGAATTAGGGAATAGGCTGCTTGTTGAACGCGATCGTGTAAAAATTTGTAGGTAACATTTTGACACTTTTCTGACGTAACCGCTTGACTTTCTGCCCCTACATAAAATTTATAAACATCACCGATCGGTAAAATCAAACCTTCTTGCAATGCTTTCCATAAATTGGCTGCGGTTTCTACTTCTGAGTGTTCTGAAACAATTGCTAATGTTGCTAGATCGAACTGATTGCCAATACAAGCGGCTAACTTCAGAATATTCTGGGTTGCTAAGGGTAACTTTTCTAACTGCAACGCCATAAATTGTA
Organism: Microcoleus sp. N9_B4; assembly: GCF_036701635.1. NCBI lineage: Bacteria > Bacillati > Cyanobacteriota > Cyanophyceae > Oscillatoriales > Microcoleaceae > Microcoleus > Microcoleus sp. N9_B4. The sequence goes on from NZ_JAUBRC010000030.1 coordinate 50,906, forward strand.
CAACATCATCGGTCAAGGCTTGTTGATTAATCTCGGACAAATCGCATTGCCAACAGCCTAACTCCCAGTTAAATTGAATGAGATTTTCTTCGTGTAGGGCTTTGAGAAATTGGGTGGCAAAAAATGGATTGCCTTGGGTTTTTTGATAGACTAATTGTGAAATGGGTAATGCCAAATTTTCTGTAATTTTTAGGGTATCAGCGACTAATTGATTGATTTGGGATTGACTTAGGGATGTTAAAGTAATAGTATTAATGGCTGCTTGGTTTTTTTGAATTTCGCTCAAAGTCAGCATTAATGAATGGGCTGGATTGACTTCGTTATCGCGATAAGCACCAATGATGAAAAGATGACCTGTATCAGCCATTAATAGCTGCATCAACTTTAATGATGCTGAATCAGCCCATTGTAAATCATCTAAAAACATCACTAATGGATGTTTGGCGCTAGTAAAGACTTGGGTGAATTTTTGAAACAATAAATTAAAGCGATTTTGGGCTGCCGTTCCTGATAACTCTACTGCTGGTGGTTGTTTTCCAATGATTTTTTCTAATTCGGGAATGACTTCAATAATTACCTGACCGTTGTCTCCGACAGTTTCTAATATTTGATTTTTCCATTGCTCTAGTTGGACATCATTTTCGCTTAACAATTGCCCCATTAAATCCCGAAATGCTTGGACAAAAGCAGAGAAGGGAATATTGCGTTGAAATTGGTCAAATTTTCCTTTGATAAAATAACCGCGTTGCCGAACAATTGGTTTATGAACTTCGTTGACAACGGCGGTTTTACCAATACCCGAAAAACCTGCTACCAGCATCATTTCTGTTGCACCAAGACTGACTCGCTCAAATGCTTGCAGTAAAGTTTCTACTTCAGTTTCTCGTCCGTAGAGTTGGTCGGGGATGATGAAGCGATCGCATACATCGCGCATTCCTAATTCAAAAGTTTCAATCTTTCCAGTTTCTTGGCACTGCTGCAAACACCTTTCTAAGTCATGCTTCAATCCCAAGGCACTTTGATAGCGTTTCTCGGCATTCTTTGCCATCAGCTTCATGACCAGATCCGAAACCACCTGCGGGATTTCTTTACTGTTTATTGAAGGAGGTTGTTTGGCAATATGGCAGTGAACCAACTCCATCGGGTCGTCACATTCAAATGGCAGTTTTCCTGTCAGCAGTTCGTAAAAGGTGGCTCCCAGAGAATAAAAATCTGTGCGGTAGTCGATGCCTCGGTTCATTCGTCCAGTTTGTTCGGGAGAAATATAGGCGAGGGTTCCTTCTAAAACGTTGGGATTTTGAATTTCTTGAGTTTCTCTCGGCAGTAGGGAGGCGATGCTAAAGTCAATCAGTTTGACTTGTTTGGTTTCGGGATGAATCAGAACGTTAGCTGGCTTAATATCTTTGTGAATGACTCGATGCCGATAGAGTCCATTGAGAATGTCAGTTATTTGAATGGCAATTTCCAATATTTCTGCTAAAGTCCACGTAGGTGCTTCACCGAGCCGTCTTCGGCATCGATCTTGGGCGTATTGCCGTAGAGAAATGCCGCCGAAATCCTCCATCACTAGGGCATAACTGTTGCGGTAGGATTCCAGACTGTAAGGTTCAACGACTCCCGGCAGACCTAGATTTTTGGCGATGGTGTACTGGTTGCGGAATTGCAGCAGTTCGCTGAAGCTGGGATGGTCTCGATTTAATAGTTTAATGACAACCGGAAGCTGATCTGTTTCTCGGATGGCTCGATAAACTAGGGTTCTCGAACCACTGTATAGTTGCTCGATTAGATGGTATCCGGCAATGGGACTGGTTAAATCTATACCTGAATTCATTTTCGCTCTCCTCATCTCAAATATTGACGGCTAAAAATTAATGTGCGCCTCTATGTGTAAGGGTTAAAGGCGGCGATCGCATAATTAACTTCATCCGTTTGTAGGTAATGAGATCGCAAATTCAGTCCCTTGACCTAGTGCGGAATTTACCTCGATCGCACCCCCATGTTTCTCAACCACAATCTGCCGTGCGATCGCCAAACCCAATCCCGTGCCCTTACCCACACCTTTAGTTGTAAATAAGTGGTCAAAAATCTGACCTTTTATCTCATCTGATATCCCGGGCCCGTTGTCAGAAATGCGAATCGTCACCCACTCCTTAGAGTTTATTTCTGTCCGAATCGTGATGCAATGGGCTGGAGCTTTAATCTTCTCTAAACTCGGTTCCCGATTTGATTCTTCCAGTGCATCAATGGCATTTGCCAATATATTCATAAACACCTGATTTAATTGTCCGGGGAAGCAATCAACTGATGGCAAATTCCCGTACTCTTTCACAACTTCAATCGCTGGACGCTGTTCGTTCGCTTTCAATCTGTGTTTGAGAATCAAAATTGTACTGTTAATTCCGTCATGAATATTGAAAGGAACTTTGTAATCTTTGTCGGCTCGGGAGAAGGTACGAAGACTGGTGCTGATACCTTGAATGCGATCGCACCCGACTTGCATAGAATGCAACATTTTTGGTAAATCTTCTAAGAGATATTCGATATCGCTCTCTTCAGCTTTTTCTTCAATCTCCTCACCCGGACTGGGAAATTTTTCTTGATAGAGTTGCAAGTATTCTGTAATATCTTTGACAGCGGCGATCGCTTCATGAATATTGCCAGAAATAAATCCGACTGGATTATTAATTTCATGGGCAACCCCGGCCACTAAATTCCCCAACGCCGACATTTTTTCGCTCTGCACTAATTGCAGTTGTGATTGTTCCACTTGGTGGGCGTAGTCCTGCGCTTGCTGATACAATCGCGCATTTTCTAAGGAAATGGCAGCCTGAGTGCAGAGGAAGTTGAGGACGAGGAGACGATCGCGAGTAAACACTCCTTTTGTCGAGCTATGTTCGAGATAAAGTATCGCAACTAAGTTCCCGCGATCGAGAATCGGAGTACATAGCATACTCTGAGAGTGATACAGGAGGGTACAGTCATTCATTAAACCCGGAATCTCGGTCTTGCCACCTTCAATAACCACAGTTTCCAGGGTGTGTTTGACATAATAAATCAGCTTGAGCGGAATCACCGCCGAGCCATCTAGAGGTTGGGTTTGCAGTAGGGTTGTGGGTAACTCGTGATCTGGATTGATGTGAGTTATTGCCCGGAGTTGCCATTCATCCTGATGGGGGAGTAGCAAAGCACAAGTTTCTGCGCCCGAAGTTTTTAAAATAATTTGATTGAGGGTGCTGAGCAATTCATCAATCTGAATTTTACTGGATAAAGCTTGAGCAGCTTGCACAATAGATGCGAAATCAAGGGCATCGGAAATACTGGTGCTGCTGCTGGTGGAAGTGTGCGAAGAGTGGCTAATCGTTGCCAGGGTCTCTAGAGGATTAAAGCGAAGTTTGGGCTGATTCAGGATAGGCTGAAGTAATTGGGGATAGCTTTGTTCTAGGTGTTCAACTTTGGCTAGTGCACCCCAACGGGCATAACAGTAATATGCTTCCTGCATATAGCTGGCCGCGACTTTTTCTTTGCCCCATTCCCAGTAGAATTTTGCTGCGAGTTCGTTGGCTAACGCTTCTTCTTGGAGGTATTCGTTTTCTTTGGCTCCTGCAATAGCAAGGTCATAAAAGTCAATTGCTTCAGCTTTATTGCCTAAAACGCGATGTTGTTCTCCGTAAATCATATCGAGCTTATGTTGGTAATTTGCAGGCGCATAATGTGCCCATTTATGAATCTTCTCTACGTTGGCTCGAATTTTTTCAAGAAGGCTGCTGCTTTCAAATTCCGATGCGTCTCCTAATACGGCTAGTTGAGTAAGGGAATCGTAAAAATAAAATACCCCCACTACAAAATTAGCTGTCACGCCTCTTAAGTATGCTTCTGCTGTTCTTGCATTCTCAACTGCTTCAAAAAACTGATCGAACAAGTAGGAAAGAATTAGTTTATTAAAGTAAACGTAGAAAATAGCAGTTGCATCATTGGCTTGCTGGTGTAGTGGCAGCATAGTTTGCTCGTCATAGACATTCCCAATTAACCTGGATGGCTGTTCGGCACACTCGCTCAAATTCAAGATAGCTTGATGTAGAATCTGATTGAAATTCAAGGCATTTTTCTGCTTAATCTGAGCTAATGCTGCGTTGTAGCTGGTAATTTCCCCTTCCAGCACTGACAATTCATTGCCACCCAAGTAGGCATGGTAAGCATAAATGTAGGTAGACAGTGCGGCAAATTCTAAATCTCCTGTTTCCAGCCCAATTGCATAAGCTGATTGCAATGGTTCCAAGGTTTTTTGCACGGGTTCTCGCCAATGCCGGACATTCGCATTTGTTACAAATATCGTTCTGGCTTTAATCTCTTTAGCGTTAAGCCGATCTAGCAAGCTTAAAGCGAGTTGACCGAATTGATAGCCTGTCTCAATGTCTCCCACAACACCACAGAGAATTAAACCAAAGTAGCTGTAACTTGGAGCTGAGAGCGCCGTATTGCCATATTGAATTGATAAGTTGACTTGTTGCAGTACGACTAACGGCAGCAAGAACGGTGCAGCCTGGTAAGCACAGGGAGCCAAACTGCTGAGAATCCGCATAGTTGCCTGTTTGAAGGGATCGGTCATTTCTGGCAATGCAATCCAGTCTACAGGAGACCTACCAGCTAAAGCAGACAGGGTTGATTCTAGTTTGGCTTGAACATCAGACAGTTGCGGATTTTCAGGAAACTCTAACCCCAACAATTGCAAAACTTGCAGTCCGGTTTGTATGGCTTCTAGCAACTGATTCTGAGCCATACAAGCCTGCATTTTGACATTGTAAACTTCGATCGTGTCTAATAGGGCTGGAGATTGCTGTAAAACTACTTCAATCCACTGATCCATCTGTGCAAAATCACTGCTAAGATAGGCTGCTTCTACGGCTTCTTGATATATCGCCAGCGTTAGATTGTACTGACTATGCCAGCTATCAGTTGCCAACAGTTTAATACCTGTCTTTAGATAGTTTAATGCAGCTACATGGGCAGTAGATGCTTTCGCTTTCTGTCCTGCCAGTAGATTCAATTGGGCTAGTTCATATCGCTCAGATTGCTGATTGATTAACCCGACACCCATATTCAGTTGATTTACAATTTCAAATATCTGGTTGTTCCTTTCTTCGGTCGAATAGTTTTTAAACAAAAGTTGTCCGATCTTGAGGTGGGTTGCTTCCTTGTGTGCCGTAGGAATCAAAGAATAAGCTGCTTGTTGGACGCGATCGTGCAAAAAACGATAGGCAACGGTTTGAGTAGTAGCTTCAGAAATCGCCTGTTCGGCGCCTACATAAAATTTATAAACCCCACTTTGGGGAATAATCAGCCCTTCCTGTAAAGCTTTCCACAAAGCCGTTGCGGTTTCAGTTTCCGAACTCTCTAAAACAATTGCCAATGTTGCTAAGTCGAACTGGTTGCCAATACAAGCGCCTAATTTTAAAACCTCCTGAGTTTCTCTGGGCAACTTCTGCAACTGCTGCGCCATAAATTTCACTACACTATCGGTCAGTGCTGCCTCTCGAACTTTACTCATATCGCACTGCCAATGTCCCGATTGGAGATCAAAAGTAATTAATTCATCCTGATGCAAGGCTTTGAGAAACTGCGTTGCAAAAAATGGGTTTCCTTGAGTTTTTTGATAGACCAATTCTGTCAGTGGCTGTGCCAAATTAGGGGAACAAACTAGCGTATCTGCCACCAATTGATTTAAACTGATTTGGTCGAGCGGTGCTAATGTAATAGTGTTGAGTGTGGTTCCGGCTTTCCTCACTTCATCTAGGGTCAACATCAGGGGATGGCCGGGTGATACTTCATTATCCCGATAGGCTCCCAGCAGCAACAGATATCCCAATTGCGACTCATTGACGAGCAATTGCATTAACTTCAGCGATGCCGAATCCGCCCATTGTAAGTCATCCAAAAATATCACCAATGGATGCTCTTTTGTGGTGAAGACAGCAATGAATTTGTGGAAGAGCAAATTAAAGAGATTTTGAGCAGCCATCCCCGATAATTCAGGGGCTGGGGGTTGTGATCCAATAATCCGTTCTAGTTCGGGAATGACTTCAATAATGACTTCTCCGTTGTCACCCAGCGCTTCGAGAATTTGAGTTTTCCATTCTTGGATTTTGGCATCACTTTCACTGAGTAATTGTGCCATAAAATCGCGGAATGCTTGGACAAATGCTGAGAAGGGAATGTTGCGGTTGAACTGGTCGAATTTGCCTTTGATGAAATAGCCGCGCTGCCGGACAATCGGTTTATGCACCTCGTTGACTACAGCCGTTTTTCCAATCCCGGAAAACCCAGCGACCAGCATTAATTCTGATGTGCCATTTGCCACGCGATCGAAGGCATTCAACAGGGTTTGTACTTCTATTTCTCGACCATAAAGCTTTTCAGGAATCAGGAAGCGATCGCACACATCGCGCATTCCTAATTCAAAAGTTTCAATCTTTGCAGTTTCTTGGCACTGCTGCAAACACCTTTCTAAGTCATGCTTCAATCCCAAGGCACTTTGATAGCGCTTTTCGGCATTCTTGGCCATCAGCTTCATAACAATATCCGAAACCACCTGCGGGATTTCTTTGCTGTTTATTGAAGGAGGTTGTTTGGCAATATGGCAGTGAACCAACTCCATCGGATCTTCACATTCAAATGGCAGTTTTCCTGTCAGCAGTTCGTAAAAGGTGGCTCCCAGAGAATAAAAATCTGTGCGGTAGTCGATGCCTCGGTTCATTCGTCCAGTTTGTTCGGGAGAAATATAGGCGAGGGTTCCTTCTAAAACGTTGGGATTTTGAATTTCTTGAGTTTCTCTCGGCAGTAGGGAGGCGATGCTAAAGTCAATCAGTTTGACTTGTTTAGTTTCGGGATGTATGAGGACGTTAGCTGGCTTAATATCTTTGTGAATGACTCGATGCCGATAGAGTCCATTGAGAATGTCAGTTATTTGAATGGCAATTTCCAATATTTCTGCTAAAGTCAGCTTGCGTTCTTGGGCGTAGTCTCGCAGAGAAATACCGCCAAAATCCTCCATTACTAGGGCATAGCTGTGGCGATAGGAGTCCAAATTATAGGGTTGAACTACTCCAGGCAGACGTAGGTTTTTGGCGATGGTGTACTGGTTGCGGAATTGCAGCAGTTCGCTGAAGTTGGGATAGTCTCGATTTAATAGTTTAATGACAACCGGAAGCTGATCTGTTTCTCGAATGGCTCGATAAACTATGGTTCTCGAACCGCAGTATAATTGCTCAACTAGATGATATCCAGAAATTCGGTTTGTCAAATCCACTGCGGTACTCCTCTGGATTACTCCATCTCAGACATTGACTCTTGTAAATAAGTATACACTTTTATTGGTGGAGTCTGAGGAAAATAGAACTGCCAAATCCCCAACCGACCGACTCTACCGCTTTTATGATTGTTAACTTTTGAAGAGAAAGATCGCTATCTATCAAGATAGTCTTATCCTTTTATCGGCAATGAGATCGTAAACTCCGTCCCTTCTCCCCATACAGAGTTTACGTCGATTGTACCGCAGTGTTTCTCAACTACAATCTGCCGTGCGATCGCCAATCCCAATCCTGTGCCTTTCCCCACACCTTTAGTTGTAAATAAGTGGTCAAATATGTTGTGTTTGACTGATTCATTCATTCCCTTACCATTATCAGAAATGGTAATTTTTACGTGGTTATATACTAAGGAGGTTTGAATGGTAATGCGGTTGGGATTAGCCTTGATTTCTGCAAAACTTCGACCAGTATTTGATTCGTCCAACGCATCGATCGCATTGGCGAGAATGTTAATAAATACCTGGTTAAGTTGTCCGGGGAAACATTCAATCGCCGGAAGATTGCCGTAGTCTTTCACTACTTCAATGGCAGGCCGGTCATCGTTCGCTTTCAATCGATATTTAAGAATTAAAATCGTGCTGTCGATGCCCTCGTGGATGTTAAAAGCAACTTTGTAGTCTTTGTCAGCTCTAGAAAACGTGCGGAGGCTCGTGCTGATACCTTTGATGCGATCGCAGCCCAATTGCATCGAGTCCATCATTTTAGGCAGGTCTTCGATGATATAGTCTAAATCAATCTCGACCGCATGATCGGCAATGTTGGCAGCAGATGCTTGGCTGCGATACAAATCTAGATGTTCCGTTAAGTCTTGAACGGTGGATTTGGCTTCATATAAATTGCCGGAAATAAAGCCTATGGGGTTATTAATTTCATGGGCAACGCCAGCAACTAAGTTACCCAATGCTGACATCTTTTCGCTTTGAATCATTTGCAATTGGGTTTGCTGCAAGTCATATAAGGCTTGCTCTAATTCTTGAGATTTTTGGATAATGCCGGCTTCGGCACATTTGCGATCGCTAATATCCAACAATAATCCATCCCAAACCACAGTTCCATCCGCCTGTTGTTCAACTCGAGCTTCAGCGTGAATCCACTTGACAATCCCTGATGCTGTAATAATTCGTCCTGACCACTCCAAAGGAGTCAATGTTTGTATTGAGTCGAGAAGCGACTGCTCGTAACTGGCAGCATCATTTGGATGTATCATCTCCGTGAAAAAGTGCACATTGGCGATCGCCTGTTCTGGCGTGGCTTCCAACAAGTCGTAACACTCAGCACTGATGTAGGTCAGATATCTGCTTCGATCGGGAGTCCAGCAGGCTTGATAAACAACACCAGGAACATTATCTACAAGTTTCTCAAAGCGAGAGTTACTCTCACTCAATTTAGCGAATGACTGCTCTAGCTGTTGGGCAGAGGTTTGTGACTGCTCGTAAAGTCGGGCATTTTCCAGGGAAATTGCCGCTTGAGCGCATAACAGATTGAGCAGTTCGACGCGATCCCTAGTAAAAGCTCCAGTGACTAAGTTATTTTCTAGATATAAAATGCCCAACAACTTCCCTTGATGCAAAATCGGGCTGCACAAGATACTCTTAGGTTGGTGTTGCTGAATGTAAGAGTCATTAATTAATTGCGGATACACGGTGGCATTAAAAATTACCGCAGGTTTTAAGTTGCGTTTGACAGTATTAATTAAGCCAATTGGTACATTCTGTGACTCTTCAACAGGCTGTGGATTAGTCAGCATTGAAGAAAAATTAACTTTAGCATTCTCATTGTTATCTAAGCTTAGGCTTGCTAAGGCTCGAATCAGTAAATTATTTGACTCCTTCAGCATTAATACACACTTATCGGCTCCCGCATTTTCGATAACGATATGCAGCAAAGATGAAAGCAATTTTTCAAATTCGATTTCGCCAGAAAGAGTTTGAGAAGCTTTCAGAATGGCAGCTAAATCTAAAGCCACAGAGATATTGCTACTGCTGGAAGTAGCGGAACTGGTGGATGAGACATTCCCTAATCTAAAAATAGTTTCATTCGTGGAGAGAGGAGAATGAGTTTTTTGGAGGATAGGAGCAAGCAGTTGGGGATAGCGTTTTTCTAAGTCAATAATTTTGGCGGTCGCTCCCCAACGAGCGTAGCAATAGTAGGCTTCCTGCATATAAGCTGCGGCAACTTTTTCTTTGTTCCAGTCGAGGTGGAATTTTGCTGCTAACTCATTGCCGAGTGCTTCTACTTGGATATAGCCGCTGGTTTTAGCTCCATCAATTGCGCGATCGTAAGACTCAGCAACTTGCCAAGTTTGACTGAACTTGCTGGCTTTTTTTGCTTCTACTAGCTCATATTGATGTAGAAAATTTTCAGGGGCATGATTAACCCAAATCTTCATTTTTTGCTGGTTAGCATCCACTATTTTCAAGCATTCAATCTGTTGATTTTCCTCCAATTCCCGATATTGAGCTAGCAAAGAAAGTGAATAGTAGAAGTTATGTTCGCTGACAGCAAGTAATCCCGGTGCATTGCCAACATAAGATTCTGCTAATTTCAGGTAATTAACTGCTGCTTGATATTTACCAATTAAGTACGAAAACAAACCTCTAAGCACATACAAAAGAAAGAGAGGAGTAAAACTTTTACTGGCAATCAGGTCAGACTCTAACTGTTCAGATTCTTGAAAATATTCAGGCAATTCAAACTTACTAAAGTCATTTTCCTGCAAATTCAAAATAGTCAGGCGACCGATCTGAAGAATCGTTGTCGCATATTGATGCTTGAGTTGCGTTAGAACTTGCAAATAATCGTCAACTTTCTTCTCCAGTTCAGGCAAATGCACTCCCAAAAACACCAGACTCACGCAATAATGAATAATTGAATATCCACCATTCTCTATGTCTCCAGTTTCTAAGCCGCTAGAAAATCCCTGCACGCCAATTGCTAAATCTATATTTTCTCGCGCAGGTTTTTTCCAGTGTCGAATGCAGTTGCCAAATATGTTCAAAACCTTCGCACTGCATAGTTTAGCACCGACTTCTTCTAATATATCTACCGACATCTGACCCAATTGATAGCCCTGCTCGATATCTTCCATCGTCGCACAAAGGAGCATCCCATAAAGAGAATAACCATAAGGTGAATACTTGGAATTACCGTATCGAATCGAGAGATGAAGAAAGGTGTTAATAATTTCGATCAGTAATTGGGGTCGTTGCACGTAACCTGGACCCGTTAAGGCCATCAATACTTCCATTGCTGCTTCTTTATAGGGATCGGTCATCAGAGGAAGATTGATTAACTTCTCAACTTGAAGTTCGTGCTTTTGGGGTGGATTTGGTTCTAAATTGACGTTCAGTTCTTGCAGACAGAATAGTCCGACATCAAACACTTCATTATACATACATTGTACATTATACAACTGTAATTGGACGCGATATACGGGTACGCGGTCTAAGATAGAGGCTGATTTTTTGAGGGTAATATCAATCAATTCTTCCGCTTGCTTGTAGTTACCATTGAGATATTCAGCTTCCGAAATACTTGTATAGAGATGATGTGTCAGTGCGTAATTAGTCTCCCAACTCTCACTCGATAACAGCGTCTTACCTGTATTCAAATACTTGAGTGCTGCGTCATAAGCAGTTGCAACCTTTGCTTTTTCACCGGCCTTTAAGTTGAGTCGGGCAATCAATTCCCGTTCTGATTCTTCTTGCAGTAAATTCACCCCATAATTAATCTGATTGAGGATGGTAAAAATCTTCTCTTCCAGATTGTCTGAGGTGGTATTTCCCAGTAATAAGCGGCCAATTTTTAAGTGAGTAATCTGCCTTTGCTGTTCCGGAATCAAAAAGTACGCTGCTTGCTGAATCCGATCGTGCAAAAACTTATAGTAACATTGTTGGTTATTGGGGGTTGAATGTTGAGTGTCGAGTTCCAAGTTTTGATAAAACTTGTAGATTTCGCTCTGGGGTAAAATTAGTCCTTCTTGCAAGGCTTTCCACAACACGGTCGCTGTTTCTATTTCCGATTGTTCGGAAACAATTGCCAGTGTTGCTAAATCAAACTGGTTGCCAATGCAAGCGGCCAGCTTCAAAATGTTTTGCGTTGTGGTCGGTAACTTTTGTAGCTGTACTGCCATGAATTCTACTACATCATCGGTGAGTGCCAGCGATCGCACCTGCGCTACATCACACTGCCAAGCGTTTATCTCCCAGTTAAATGTAATCAACCCATCCTCATACAACGCCTTCAGAAAATGCGTCGTAAAAAACGGATTGCCCTTGGCTTTTTGATAGACTAACTCTGTTAACAACATTGCCCGTTCGATCGCACAATTCAAAGTGTCTGCAATCATAAGATTCACGTCAAATTGACTTAACGGAGTCAGCGCGATCGTGTTAACAATTGCCTTGGTTTTTTCGATTTCCTCCAACGCCAGCATCAGCGGATGGGCTGGAAAAACTTCGTTATCGCGGTAAGCACCAATAATGAACAGATAGCCCCCCTCTGCTTGACTCATCAACAGCTTCATCAAACTCAAAGATGCTGAATCTGCCCACTGTAAATCGTCCAGAAACATCACCAATGGATGCTCTGGCGTGGCAAACACCTCAATGAACTTGACAAACAGTAGATTGAAGCGATTCTGTGCCGCACTAGCAGTAAGTTCGATCGCCGCTGGTTGTTTGCCAATAATTTCTTCTAATTCGGGAATTACATCGATCAAGACTTGCCCGTTTTCACCCAAAGCAGACAGAATTTTGGCTTTCCACTGCTCTAACTGAGCATCGCTTTCAGTCAGCAGTTGGCCCATCAGATCGCGGAATGCTTGTACTAATCCAGAAAACGGGATATTGCGTTGAAACTGATCGTATTTGCCTTTGATGAAGTAGCCTTTCGATCGCACGATGGGCTTATGTACTTCATTGACAATTGCTGTTTTGCCAATCCCCGAAAAGCCAGTGACTAGCATTAGCTCAGATGCGCCATTGGCAACTCGTCCAAATCCTTGAAGTAGGGTTTCTATTTCCGCTTCTCGTCCATAAAGTTTGTCGGGGATGAGAAAGCGATCGCACAGATCCCGTCGCCCAATTTCAAAGTATTCAATCTGACCACTTTCTTGAAGTTGAGTTAAACAATTTTCTAAATCAAATTTTAGTCCTAATGCACTTTGATATCTATTTTCAGCATTCTTGGCAATCAATTTATTAACAATTTCTGAGAGAACAGGAGGAATTTTTGAATTAATTTCATGGACTAATGGCGATGCTTTGGCAATATGACAATGGACGATTTCCATTGGATCGTTGGAGTCAAAAGGTAATTCTCCGGTGAGTAATTCGTAGAAAGTGATTCCTAAAGAATAAAAGTCAGTCCGATAGTCCAGTCCCCGATTCATTCGACCTGTTTGTTCTGGAGAAATATAAGCCAGTGTCCCTTCTAACACATTGGGATTGAGTAGTGTTTGTGTTTCTCTGGGTAGCAATGATGAGATACTAAAGTCAATTAATTTGATTTCTTTCGTTTCCGGATTGATGAGAATATTACTGGGTTTGATGTCTTTATGAATGATGCGTTCACGATACAGTATATCTAAGGTATTGCAGAGGGCGATCGCGATCTGTAAAAACTCCCTCAAAGAGAGTTGTTTTTTTTCTTTCAGTGCCCATTCTTGAAGAGAAATACCCCCAAAATCTTCCATGACTAACACATAGCCATTTTGGTAGGCTTCTAGGCTGTAAGTTTGAATAATTAGAGGTGAATTAAGATTTTTAGCAATCGTGTATTGATTGCGAAACTGTACCAGTTCGCTAAAGGTGGGATAGTTGTTTTTTAGGAGTTTAACGATCGCAGGTAATTGGTCTGATGTACGGATAGCTCGATATACTAAAGTCCGACTTCCTGAATAAACGGTTTCAAGAATTTGATAGTTAGGAATTTGAACTGTTGTGGGAGAGTTGGTGTTTTTGTGATAGTTATTCATGACCGTTTTTATTTGAGAATTGATGGGTGAGTCATGGGTTAAATGAGTCTGGATGCTAGGGAAAATTAACGGCTTTATTCTGCCGTGAAAGGTAAAGTGATGATAAATTCAGTTCCTTCTTCTAGTATCGAGTTAACGTGGATGGAACCGCCATGTTTTTCTGTAACGATTTGTTGAGCGATCGCCAATCCTAACCCCGTGCCTTTACCAACGGCTTTGGTTGTAAATAAATGATCAAATATTTTGGCTTTAACTTCTTCACTCATCCCTCGACCATTATCAGCAATGGTAATTTTTACCTCTTGATTGTCCCCGGAAGTTTTAATGGTAATCCGATTATGGTTAGCCTTGATTTGGGCAAAACTTTGACCTGTATTTGACTCATCTAAAGCATCGATCGCATTGGCGAGAATGTTCATAAACACCTGGTTAAGCTGTCCGGGGAAGCATTCGATATCGGGAATATTGCCGTAGTCTTTCACTACAACGATTGCGGGTCGCTGATCGTTGGCTTTCAATCGATATTTGAGAATTAAGATCGTGCTGTCTATGCCAGAGTGGATGTTGAAGGGCGCTTTGTAGTCTTTGTCGGCTCTAGAAAACGTGCGGAGGCTAGTGCTGATACCTTTGATGCGATCGCATCCCAGTTGCATCGAGTCAATCATTTTGGGCAAATCTTCGATAATATAGTCTAAATCAATCTCTTCGGCATGGTCGGCAATCTCTGTTTCTAGGGCGCGATCGCGATAGAGGTTGAGATGCTCCACTAAGTCTTGAACTGTGGATTTAGCTTCATTCAAATTGCCAGTTAGGAAGCCGACGGGGTTATTAATTTCATGAGCAACGCCAGCAACTAAGTTGCCCAATGCCGACATCTTTTCGCTTTGAATCATTTGCAATTGGGTTTGCTGCAAGTTTTGTAAGGCTTGTTCTAGCTGCTGGGCATAGATTTGTGACTGCTCATAAAGTCGGGCATTTTCTATAGAAATTGCCGCTTGAGCGCATAACAGATTGAGTAATTCGACGCGATCGCTCGTAAACGCTCCCTTGGCTAAATTATTTTCTAGATATAAAATGCCCAATAATTTACCTTGATGCAAAATCGGGTTGCACAAGATGCTCTGAGGCTGTTGACGCACAATATACGGGTCATTCGCTAAAGTCGGCTCGGCCGTCGCATCCAGCAGCACAACAGTCTGCCGATTGTGCTTGACTTTGTAAATCAGCTTCAGGGGAATGTCCTGGCTATCATCAACAGGAAGGCTTTGCAACACAACTGGCTGCGTCCCTATAGTAATTGACCCTTTAATCAGCAGGCGCGAGTCTCGCAAGAGCATTAACACGCATTTATCAGCCCCCGCATTTTCGATGACGATCGAAAGCAACGATGCCAGCAGTTTTTCCAGTTCGATTTCGCCTGAGATAGTTTGGGAAGCTTTGAGAATAGCGGCTAAATCTAAAGCTACAGAGATACTGCTACTACTGGATGTGGCGGAACTGGTAGAGGTGACACTCCCCAATGTAAAGATAGTTTCGTTAGTTGAAAGCGGAGAACGGGTTTGCTGTAATATTGGCGCAAGCAGTTGGGGATAGCGTTGTTCTAAGTCGGCGACTTTGGCTTTTGCTCCCCAACGGGCATAGCAGTAGTAAGCTTCTTGCATATAGCTGGCGGCGACTTTCTCTTTCCCCCAATCGAGATAGAATTTAGCTGCAAGTTCATTTGCTAAGGCTTCTTCTTGAATGAAACCGTTGGCTTTAGCGCCCGCAATGGCCCGCTCATAGCCATCAATTGCCTCTGAGATATTGCCCAAAGCTCGACATTTTTCTGCTGCCAAGAGAGCCACCTTGTGCTGGTGATTCATAGGGGCATTCTCTGCCCAGGTTGATAGGTTAGCGTGATGCTGTTCCGCTAAAGCAAGTAGTTGTAACTGCTCATCCTCAGACTTACCTGCTACCACCGCTAAATAGGTTAGCCCCCCATAAAAATGCAAGGCGGGAATATGCAGCATTCCGACAATACTACCTAAATATTGGCTAGCTTCATTGAGATATTCAACAGCCTGGTTATAATCACCAAACAAATAAGCCAAGATCAGCTTGTAGGTGTAAGCAATGCCAAAGCCTGTTAGTTGCTTATTTTGAAGGTACTGTGGAAATATTTTCGTCTCGTCATAAGCATCTCCAATCAAGAGAGTTGGTTGATGGTTTTTTTCAAGCAAGCGCCCAAATAACTCTTGGTTCATTTTTAAGTAGGCTAGGGCATTATCCTGCTTTAGTGAAGCAATGACCGAACAAAAATGAGCGATTTCTGATTGAAGGGCAGACAATTCCTTGCCAGCATAGAAACAAGCATAAAAATAGTGGGCCATACAATAGCCTAAATACAAAAAGTCACCGATTTCTATTCCTACTAAATATCCCTGCTTGAGCAAAGCAGCCATAGAAGTCATAGATTCTTTTTGATGCTGGACACAGGCAGAAAAATGAAGGATTGTCAGACACTTGTACGCTTTTGTATTGAGCCGATCGATTAAAGTTAAAGCCATTTTCCCCAAGCGATAGCCCCGCTCGACTTGACCCAAGCCCGTCGCTAAGACCAAGCCATAGGTAGCATAGCCAACACTCGAAACAGGAGCATTGCCAGACTGGAGCGACAGGCTCACAATGTTCGCACAAACAAAGGGCAGAAATGCGGGTTTAGCTATAAATACCATTGGCATGATCGTTCCCAGCAGTTCCATGACAGCCATCATGGTCGGGTCAGTCATTGCAGGCAAGTTGACCAAATCCTCAATGACTTTCCCCTCTAGCGCGACTTCCACATTTTGTATGGTTTGTTGGGTTAGGCTTGGTGTGATGTCTGAGGGAAATTCTATCCCCAATTGAGTGACGGCTTGAGCAGCAATGGCGATCGCATCCGCCAATTGATTCTGAGCCGTCAACACCCTGATTTGCACCATATAAACAGGCACTTTATCCAAAACCGTCTGAGCCTTATCCAAAACCTGTTGAACTTGGGCGATCGCTTCCTCAAAATCAGCCTTTGAACAGGCCACATCTGCGGCGATCTCATGGAGTTTTAAGCTCAACTCATACTGAGTTTGCCAACTATCTTCCGAGAGTAATTCCAGTCCCACCGTCACCAAGTCTCTCGCCACACCGTAAGCGGTTGCCTTTTTCGCTTTTTCGATCGCAGCTAGATTTAGTCGAATCAAAGACTCACGTTCGGCTTGATGACTTAGCAACCCACGACTTAGATTTAGATGACTGACAATATCAAATAACTTCTCCTCTCGCTCTGCTGCTGACAAACGAGTTTGGAGTAACTGACCCATTTTGAGGTGAGTGGCCTGTTTTTGGTCTTCAGGAATTAGTGAGTAGGCGGCCTGTTGCACGCGATCGTGGAAAAAGCGATAGTGAATTTGCTCCGAAATCTCTTCACTCAGGGATCGATGCTCCTGGGTTTGATTATCATCCAAATAAAACTTATAGATTTTACCCTCCGGCACAATCAGCCCCTCTTTGAGCGCAGACCACAAAGTCAAGGCTACTTGAATTTCGTCTTGTTCTGAAACAATCGTCAAAGTCTTGAGGTCAAATTTTGCCCCAATACAAGCGGCAAATTTAAGCTGTTCTTGGGTGGTAACGGGCAGTTTTCGTAACTGCAAAGCCATGAATTCCACCACATCATCGGTTAAGGCTGCATCCTGTACCTGCACTAGGTCGCATTGCCAGTGACAAACCTCCCGGTCAAAAGTAATTAGACTATCTTGATGTAATGCCTTAAGAAATTGGGTCGCAAAGAACGGATTGCCCTGGGTCTTTTGTATGACCAGGTTGGTTAAGGGCTGCACAGCGCTTTGTGAGGCTTGAAAAGCATCAGCAATTAGGTGATTGAG
Organism: Microcoleus sp. N9_B4; assembly: GCF_036701635.1. Taxonomy (NCBI): domain Bacteria; kingdom Bacillati; phylum Cyanobacteriota; class Cyanophyceae; order Oscillatoriales; family Microcoleaceae; genus Microcoleus; species Microcoleus sp. N9_B4. The sequence continues at coordinate 68,146 of NZ_JAUBRC010000030.1, forward strand.
GCTATCAGCACTCAAGGGACTGAGGGTGAGAGTTTCCAGGGTAACATCGGCATTTTCTAGGGTCTTAACTGTCATCAAAAAGGGATGGCCGGGAAATACTTCATTATCTCGATAGGCTCCTAAGACTAAGAGACATTGAGAGTGAGATTGGGCTTCCGTCAACAAACTTTGCATGAGGTTCAAGGAGGCGGAGTCAGCCCATTGCAGGTCATCGATAAAGATGACTAGGGGATGTTCTACCTTCGCAAAAACCTGAATAAAGTTTTGGAACAGGAGGTTAAAGCGATTTTGGGCGGCCTCACCAGAAAGTTCTGGAGTGGGAGGTTGTGACCCAATAATCCGTTCGAGTTCAGGAATCAAATCGATGAGGACTTGACCGCTATCTCCTAGTGCTTTGAGCAGGTTTTCTTTCCAGGTTTGTAACTGCCGATCGGATTCTGAGAGTAGTTGATTCATCAAATCTCGCAGTGCTTGGACAAAGGCTGACAGGGGAATGTTGCGGTTGAATTGGTCGAATTTGCCTTTGATGAAGTAGCCTTTTTGCTGGGTAATGGGTTTGTGGACTTCATTGACTACGGCGGTTTTGCCAATCCCAGAGAATCCCGCCACTAGCATGAGTTCTGAGCTGCCTTGGGAAACGCGATCGAAGGCTTTAAGTAATGCTTGAACCTCAGTTTCTCGACCATAGAGTTTCTCAGGGATGAGGAAGCGATCGCATACATCCCTTCGCGCAATTTCAAAACTCTGAATTTCACCAGTTTCTTGAAGTTGAGTTAGACATTTTTCTAAGTCAAACTTCAATCCCAAAGCACTTTTATATCTATCTTCGGCATTTTTTGCCATCAATTTGCTGACAATTTTTGATAGTACAGAGGAAATTTCCGAGTTAATTTCATGTATTAATGGCGAGGCTTTGGCAATATGAGAATGTACCAACTCCATTGGATCATTGGATTCAAAAGGTAACTTTCCGGTTAGTAATTCAAAGAAGGTAACACCCAAAGAATAAAAGTCAGTCCGATAGTCAATTCCCCGATTCATTCGGCCTGTTTGTTCTGGGGAAATATAAGCAAGTGTCCCTTCTAAGACATTGGGATTGATTAGTGTTTGTGTTTCCCTTGGGAGTAGAGACGCAATACTAAAGTCAATTAATTTGACTTGTTTAGTTTCGGGATTAATTAAAATATTGCTGGGTTTGATGTCTTTATGAATGATGCGATCGCGATACAATATATCTAAGGTGTTGCAGAGGGCGATCGCGATTTCTAAAAACTCTCTTAATGAGAATGCGTTTTTCCCCGAACCCGCCCATTCCTGAAGAGAAATACCCCCAAAGTCTTCCATTACTAACGCATAGCTATTCCGATAGGGTTCTAGACTATAGGTTTGGATGATTCCAGGTTGAAAAAGGTTTTTAGCAATGGTATATTGATTGCGAAACTGTACCAATTCGCTAAAGGTAGGATAGTCGTTTTTCAGGAGTTTGATGACGACAGGTAATCGATCGTGGGTACGGATAGCCCGATATACTAAAGTTCGACTTCCTGAATAAACTGTCTCGACAATTTGATAGTTGGGAATTTGAACGGTTGTGTGAGGTTTGCTGGAGGAGTCAGAGTTATTAATGGTCATAGTTTTTTGAGGATTTATGAGTGAGCGATCACTTACATGAGTCCGAATGCTAGGGAACAATTAACTTGTTTATGCCACCTTGATGGGTAAGGTGATGATAAATTCTGTTCCTTTTCCTAGTATAGAGTTAACGTTCAGGGAACCGCCATGTTTTTCCTCAACGATTTGACGAGCGATCGCCAATCCCAAACCAGTCCCTTTCCCGACTGCTTTGGTCGTAAATAAATGGTCAAATATTTTGGCTTTAACTTGTTCATTCATCCCCTGACCATTATCAGCGATACCAATTTTTACCTGGTGATCTACTAAGGAGGTTTGAATGGTAATGCGGTTGGGATTAGCCTTGATTTCTGCAAAGCTGCGATTTGTATTTGATTCTTCCAGTGCATCGATCGCATTGGCGAGAATGTTCATAAACACCTGGTTTAGCTGTCCGGGGAAGCATTCGATATCGGGAATATTCCCGTAGTATTTCACTACTTCAATAGCAGGTCGCAGATCGTTAGCTTTCAATCGATACTTGAGAATTAAAATCGTGCTGTCGATACCAGAGTGGATGTTAAAAGGAACTTTGTAGTCTTTGTCAGCCCTAGAAAAGGTGCGGAGTGAAGTGCTGATACCTTTGATGCGATCGCAGCCCAATTGCATCGAGTCAATCATTTTGGGCAAATCTTCGATGATATAGTCTAAATCGATATCTTCGGCATGGTCGGCAATGTTGGCAGCAGATGCTTGGGTGCGATACAAAGCTAGATGTTCTGTTAAGTCTTGAACCGTGTCTTTAGCTTCATTCAAATTGCCAGCAATAAAGCCAACGGGGTTATTAATTTCATGAGCCACGCCAGCAACTAAATTACCCAAAGCAGACATCTTTTCGCTTTGAATCATTTGCAATTGGGTTTGCTGCAAATCATGCAAGGCTCGCTCTAGCTGCTGGGAATAGGTTTGTGACTGCTCATAAAGTCGGGCATTTTCTAGGGAGATAGCAGCTTGAGCGCAAAGTAGATTCAGCAGTTCGACGCGATCGCTGGTAAACGCGCCTACCGTCAAGTTATTTTCCAAGTATAAAATCCCAATTAACTGCCCCTGATTCAGAATTGGGCTACAAAGGATGCTTTTAGGTTGGTGTTCTTGGATGTAAATATCTGCTGCCAATTGAGAACTTATCCGAGCATCTTCTAATACCAAAGGTAACAAAGTTCGCTTGACATTATTCACCAAACTAATTGCCAAATCTGAGCTAGATTCTAATGGAATTGATGGTAAAGCTTGTGGTGATTCTCCTTCTTTTATCAAGGCTACTATTTTTAAATCAATATCTTGTTTGAGGAGTAAGACACACTTATTTGCGCCACTATTAACAATAACTATTTCTAGGAGAGTAATTAAGAGTTTATTTAGTTCAATTTCTCCAGAAATTGCTTGAGAAGCTTTGAGTAAAGTTGCTAAATCTAGGACTTCAGAGGCACTACTAGAAGTGCGCGTAGAAGCGATCGTTCCCTGGTGGGCGATAGTTCCCTTGAAGGAAGTAGAGGAACGAGATTGCTGAATGAGGGGAGCGAGGAGTTGGGGATAGCGTTTTTCCAGATCGTCTACTTTAGCCTTAGCTCCCCAACGACTGTAAGCATAGTAAGCCTCGATCGCATAAAGTTGGGCAAATTTTTCTTTACCCCACTCTAGGTAAAATTTCGCCGCCAGTTCATTAGCTAGTGCTTCTTCGTTGAGGAATTGATGTTCTTTAGCTAGTTGGATGGCGCGATCGTACAAATCTACTGCGCCTGCTTTATTGCCTAAAACCCGTTGCCGTTCAGCCTCCACTAAATACCATTTATGCAAATAATTCATCGGGGCATTTTGCGCCCATTGATGCAGAATAGTTTGATGGGTTCCAGCTTGGGCAAGCATTTCGGCTTGCTCTGGTTGTGGCTGAGTGGGAAAGAGTACCAAGTACGTAAGTGCGGCATAAAAATGGAAAACGGGAACCACAAACATTCCCGATATCGCCATCAAATACAGCTTGACTTGGGTGATGTAGTCGAGGGCAGCTTGATAATTGCCCCATGAGTAGGCAAGCAGCAGTTTGTAGATGTAGGCAAGCGCGATCGGTATGAGATCGTTATCCTGCTGGTGCTTGGGCAGCATCACCGTTTCATCGTAGGCATTACCAATTAAGCAATCTGGTTGGTTGACCGTTTCTCTCAAATGCTTTATCGTTTGCCCAGTTATGCCCAAATAAATATGCGCCGAATCTTGTTTCATTTGAGCCAGAGCAGCACTGTAAACGGCGAATTCGGAGGCCAAAGTGTCTAGGTCTACACCTGCCAAAAGCGCAATAGTCATGCAAGCTGTCATGCTGTAGCCAGCAAAGAGAAAATCGCCTGTTTCCATACCTGCCGTGTAGCTATCTTTGAGCACCGGTATCGTTGCCAAGAGCGATTCTTGATGATGTTGAATGAGAGACCCAAACAGGTTTAGAGTGTTAGACTTCATGGACTGAGCATTCAACCTCTCCAGCAACGAGAGCGCTAATCTACCAAACTTGTAGCCTGCTTCGACTTCGCCCAAAAAGGTACACAGCACCATTCCATGAATCACATATCCTACTGTCGAGACGGGGGCATTGCCAAATTGGAGCGACAACCGCACCATCGTTGCGCCCAAGAGGGGCAGTAAACCTGGCATTCCCTGGATCACTGGTGTAGACAACACTCCTAACAGTTGCATCGCGGCTTGAGCAGTACGATCGCTCATCATCGGTAGGTCAATCAGCCCTGCAATTTCTCTGTCTTGGAGTTGGTGATTAAGGTCTTGTAAGGCTTTGCCAATCTTGGTTTCGTCTACTTCCGTCGGGAGTTCTACCCCCAATTGCGCTAGAGCCTCTCTTCCCACTGCGATCGCCCCTAACATTTGGCTTCTAGCCGTTAGTGCCGCAATTTGAATTTCGTAGATTTTCACCTTATCGAAAACTGTCTGAGCTGATTGCAACACCACTGCTGCCATCTCTTCCATGCCGTCGAGGTCAGCATTCAAATAAGCGGCTTCGGCGGAGGCAACATAGAGTTTTAGGGTCAATTCATACTGACTTTGCCAACAATTTATCTCTAGTAGCCCAATGCCCGTTTGCAGATAAACTCTTGCCGCAGCATAAGCTGTAGAATTTCTGGCTTTCTGTCCTGCTTTTAAATTAACTTGAGCTAAGGCTTGTCGTTTCTCGGCTTGAGTAATTAACTCAATTCCTCGATTCAAATGTCCGACAATATCAAACAATTTTTCCTCTTGTTTTATTTCTGAGGAATTTTGTTGAAGTAATTGTCCGATTTTGAGATGAGTTGCTTTTTTCTGTGAATCTGGAATCAGGGAATAAGCAGCTTGTTGGACGCGATCGTGCAGGAATTTATAATTGGCATTAGCAGCAGTTGGGTTAACCGTGGCGATCGCGTCACTTTGAGTGAAGAATTTATATACTTCGGTGGTGGGGACGAGCAAGCCTTCTTGTAACGCTTTCCACAAATCTGCCGCCGTTTCTTCAAATGATTTTTCTGAAACGATCGCCAAAGTAGCTAAATCAAACTGCGCTCCAATACAAGCTGCCAACTTCAACCCAGACTGAGTTGCGACCGGCAATTTCTGCAATTGCAGTGCCATAAACTCTACCACATCATCGGTGATAGCTAAGGCTCTGACCTTGGCAAGATCGCACTGCCAATGCTGAATATCCCAATTAAAACTTATTAACTTATCATCGTGTAAAGCTTTGAGAAATTGCGTTGCAAAAAAAGGATTTCCTTCGGTTTTTTGATAGACTAATTTGCTTAAAAATTGGGCAATACATAATTCGCAATTCAGTGTATCTGCCACTAACTGATTCACCTCAGATTGGTCGAGTGGTGGCAAAGTAATTGTCTTCACTGTCGCCCCAGTTTTGGCAATTTCATTTACTGTTAAACTGAAGGAATGGACGGGAGAAACTTCATTATCCCGATAAGCTCCTAATATTAAGAGATATCCTGTATCTTGCATCAATAATTTCAGCAAGTTCAAGGAAGCGGAATCTGACCATTGCAAGTCATCTAAAAACATCACTAAGGGATGCTCTTTACTGGTGAAGACTTGCACAAACTTTTGAAATAGTAAATTAAACCGATTTTGAGCAGCATTGCCTGATAATTCTGTCGCTGGTGGTTGTTTACCAATGATGTTTTCCAATTCAGGAATTACGTCAATTAATACTTGTCCGCTTTCTCCCACTGCTGCGAGAATTTGGGTTTTCCAGGTTTGTAGTTGCCGATCTGATTCTGATAATAATTGCCCCATTAAATCTCGAAATGCTTGCACAAATGCACTGAAGGGAATGTTGCGCTGAAATTGGTCATATTTGCCTTTAATAAAATAACCCCGTTGCCGCACAATGGGTTTATGCACTTCGTTGACAACTGCGGTTTTGCCAATCCCCGAAAATCCCGCCACTAGCATCATTTCTGTTGTGCCGATGCTGACTCTTTCAAATGCTTCCAGCAGGATTCTTACTTCTTGTTCTCGACCATAAAGTTTTTCGGGGAGCGTAAAGCGATCGAACACATCTCTTTGAGCAATGGGGAAATCATTAATTTTACCAGTTTCTTGAATTTGATGTAAACAATTTTCTAAATCAAACTTCAGTCCTAATGCACTCTGATATCGGTCTTCAGCATTTTTTGCCATCAATTTACTGACAACCTCTGAAAGTACAGATGGAATTTGTGGGTTAATTTCATGTACTAATGGCGATGCTTTGGCGATATGACAATGTACTAGCTCCATCGCATCGTTCGCTTGAAATGGTAATTCTCCTGTGAGTAATTCGTAGAAAGTTGCGCCCAAAGAATAAAAGTCAGTCCGATAGTCTATGCCTCGATTCATTCTCCCGGTTTGTTCGGGAGAGATATAGGCTAAGGTTCCTTCTAAGACATTGGGATTTTTGATTTCCTGGGTTTCTCGTGGTAGCAGAGAAGAAATACTAAAGTCAATTAATTTGACTTCTTTGGTTTCAAGATTAATGAGAATATTAGCAGGTTTAATATCTTTGTGAATGACGTGGTTTTGGTAGAGATAGTTGAGAATATCTGTCAGTTGTCTAGCGATTTGGAGAAATTCTGCTAAAGGTAAGGTTTTATTGATTTTGCTGATATCTTTTCTTATCTGGAGATAAATAGAGAGGGAGACTCCACCAAAATCTTCCATGACTAAGGCATAGCTATTGTGGTATACTTCTAAAGTCAGGGGTTTGATAATATGAGAAAAGTCAAGATTTTTAGTAATGGTATATTGGTTGCGAAATAGGACAAGTTCGTTGAAGCTGGGGTAGTCGTTTCGTAGTAGTTTGATAACTACTGGTTGTTGGTCGCTAATACGGATGCCTCGGTAGACAAGAGTACGAGTACCGAGATAAAGTTCTTCTGTTATTTGATAGCCTGACAAATTGGGGTACTGGCTCATAATTCGTTCGTCCTCTATTAGATAACACTTTAATTAGAATATTTGATTCTATTCTATTCTATTATTTGACAGGGAGAGTGATCTCAAACACACTACCCTCACTAGGTAGAGAATTAACGGTAATTTGTCCCAGATGTTTTTCGACTATAATTTGACGCGCGATCGCCAATCCCAATCCCGTGCCTTTCCCTACCGCTTTTGTCGTAAACAAATGGTCAAAAATCTTTGATTTGACTGATTCAGTCATCCCGCGACCATTATCAGCAATACTAATTTTTACCTGATTATTTACTAAGGTAGTTTGAATGGTAATGCGATTAGAATTAGCCTTGATTTCTGCAAAGATGCGATTTGTATTGAATTCATCTAAGGCATCGATCGCATTGGCCATAATGTTCATAAACACCTGGTTAAGCTGTCCGGGGAAGCATTCGATCGCTGGAATACTTCCGTAGTCTTTCACTACTTCAATAGCGGGTCGCAGATCGTTAGCTTTCAATCGATATTTAAGAATTAAAAGCGTGCTATCTATCCCCTCGTGGATATTAAAAGGAACTTTGTAGTCTTTGTCAGCGCGAGAAAAGGTGCGGAGTGAAGTGCTGATATCTTTGATGCGATCGCATCCCAGTTGCATCGAATCAATCATTTTGGGCAGGTCTTCGATGATATAGTCTAAATCAATCTCGACCGCATGGTCGGCAATGTTGGCAGCAGATGCTTGGGTGCGATACAAAGCTAGATGTTCTGTTAAGTCTTGAACTGTGCGTTTGGCTTCATTCAAATTGCCAGTTAGGAAGCCGACGGGGTTATTAATTTCATGAGCAACGCCAGCAACTAAGTTTCCCAAAGCTGACATCTTTTCGCTTTGAATCATTTGCAATTGGGTTTGTTGCAAGTTTCGTAAAGCTTGTTCTAATTCCTGAGATTTTTGGAGGATGGCGGCTTCTGCTTGTTTGCGATCGCTAATATCCAAAAATAATCCATCCCAAACCATAGACCCATCGGCAAATCTTTGGATTCTAGATTCCCCATGAATCCACTTGATAATTCCAGAGGGTGTAATAATTCGTCCTGACCATCGCCAGGGAGATATGGTTTGAATGGCTTGAGTTTGGGACTCTAGAAAACTTGCGATGTCTTCTGGATGCACCATATTGTTGAAAAACTGCCAATTCGACATGGCTTGCTCTGGGGTAATTTCGAGCAAGCTGTAACAGTCGGTACTAATGTAGCTCAACGATATAACCCCATCGGCACTCATGCGATATTGATAAACTACCCCAGGCACATTGTCTACCAGGTTATGGAAGCGAGAATTACCAGCACTCAACTCATTGAGTGATTCCTCTAGCTGTTGGGCATAGGTTTGTGACTGTTCATAAAGTCGGGCATTTTCTAGGGAGATAGCAGCTTGAGCGCAAAGTAGATTGAGGATCTCGACGCGATCGCTCGTGAACGCCCCCGTAACTAAATTATTTTCTAGATATAAAATGCCCCGCAACTTCCCTTGATGCAAAATCGGGCTGCACAAAATACTCTTCGGCTGCTGACGCATGATATACGGGTCATTTATTAAGGTCGGCTCGGCAGTCGCATCCAGCAGCACAACAGTCTGCCGATCGTGCTTGACTTTGTAAATTAGTCTGTGGGGAATTTCCTGACTCTCTTCAACCAGTAGGCGCTGCAACACGACCGGCTCTGACCCCAGGGTAATTGACCCTTTAATTAGCAGGCTATCGTCTCGCAACAGCATTAACACGCATTTATCGGCTCCAGCATTTTCGATGACGATCTCAAGCAACGATGAAAGTAGTTTTTCGAGTTCGATTTCGCCGGAAATAGCATGAGAAGCTTTGAGGATGGCACAGAGGTCGAGGGAATTGGAGACAGTGGAGGAGGAACTGGTGGAGGTGACGGTTCCTACTGCAAAGACGGTTTCGTTGACCGAGAGGGCAGAGTGAGCTTGCCCGAGGATAGGAGCCAGCAGTTGCCCGTAGCGACGTTCTAGGTCTGCAACTTTGGCTTTGGCTCCCCAGCGAGCATAGCCGTAGTAGGCTTCAATTATGTAGGCGATCGCGACTTTTTCTTTGCCCCAGTCGAGATAAAATTTGGCGGCTAGTTCATTGGCTAAAGCCTCTTCTTGGATGTAGCCATTGGCTTTAGCTCCAGCGATCGCGCGATCGTACAGATCGATCGCTTCTGCTCTGTTACCTAAAATGCAGCACCGTAGTGCTTCTACCAGAAAATACTTGTGTTGATAATTGATTGGTGCAGCACTGACATAGATGGCTAGTTTTGCTTGGTTAGTTTCAACCTGAGAGAGAAGTTTTACTTGCTGCGAAGGATCGACCTTTGGATAAAGTGTGAGACGAGCTAATGAATCATAGTAATAATAAACTGGTGCAGAAGGCATTCCCAGACCAGCTTGAAGATATTTTTCTCCTGCATCTCCATCCTGAATTGCAACAGCAATATCTCTAAACAAGAAGCTCAACATCAACTTACACAGATAAAATAGATGGAGGGCTAATTGATCGTTTTCTTTACAGATTCTTGATACATACTCCGCTTCATCCCTAGCATCACTACCAAGACAGCTTGGAGTTTCGCTAAACTCAGTAAGATTTTTGATAGAATAACGCAGGATATGTGCCCAACTTAAAAAATGTTGACTTGTTGCAAACTTTGCTTGATAAATAGCAAGTTCTTCTAGTAATGTTTCTAGCCCCTCTGCACCACTTAAATAGGTGTACATTAACCTAAACGAAGTGGAAACAAGTGAGTGAACTGAATCTCCTGTTTCTAATCCAACTTGATAGGACTCTTTCAATAAATTAATCGCTTGTTGAATGCTTTCTCGATTTGATTGATTAAAGGCAGCAACCTTAAACTGAGTCATGCTTTGAACCGATTTATCAGAGAATTTATCCATAATTTTAAGTGCTAGCTGTCCAAATTGATAGCCTTCTTCTAGCTTATTCAACACACTGCTGACAATAATTCCAAAATCTGCGTATCCCGGTGCAGAACAAGGTGAATTACCGTATTTAAGCGATAAATTGACTTCTTCACAGGCAATAATTGGAAAAAGGTGGGGAGCTACCTGATGCACGGACGGAACAAGGCTAGTCATAATTCGTAAAGCAGCTAAAGCATTCGCATCTTGCATGACTGGGCAGTTTACTAACTCTTCGATTGCATAACTCGGTAAAGATGCCAGTGTATTTTCGACGTACTGTTGAATTTCTAAAGGGGTGACAGACTCAGGAAAACTTACCCCCAATTTCTGAAGGATTTCTCGACCAACCGTAATCGCCTGAAGCTGTTGATTTTGTACCTTATATGCTTGGAGTTTGACCTCATATACTTTCACCTGTCCAAGTAAGGTAGTAGTTTGTTGTAACACAACCTGAATCAGAGATTCCATCTGCTCAAAATCACAATTGAGCAATGCGACTTCTGCCGCTTCCTCGTACAAGCTTTGCCTCAGATTAGGATTAACATCCCAATCACTTGCCCTTAATAGCTGTATTCCCTGAGCGAGGTAATTTTGTGCTGCGCTATAGGCAGTTGATTCTTTGGCTTTGCGACCTGCCCTCAGATTTAATTGAGCATACTGCTCACACTGAGCGAGTGAGGAAAGAAGTGAAATACCATAATTTAACTGATTGACAATCTCAAAAATCCGTTCATTTTGTTGCGCTTTGTCACTATTTTGTAAAAGCAGTTGTCCAATGGCAAGATGAGTCAGTTGTTTCTGTTCCTCTGGAATCAACAAATAGGCAGCTTGTTGAACCCGATCGTGTAAAAACCGATAAGTCGGATTGGCTGAGGCTGGCAAAACTTCTTCACTATCCGATTGTGTAAAAAATTTATAGATTCTGGTAGTGGGAATTAATAAGCCTTCTTGTAATGCTTCCCATAAAATTATAGCTGTTGTTTCTACAGATTTCTCACTAACAATTATTAAAGTATTCAAATCAAACTCGGCTCCAATACAAGCCGCTAGTTTGAGAATATTTTGAGTCTCTGTCTGCAATTTCTGTAATTGCAATGCCATAAACTCTACTACATCATCAGTAATTGCTAAGGCTTTGACTTTGGCAATATCGCACTGCCAATGGCAAATGTCCCAATCAAAACTAATTAACTTATCATCATGTAAGACTTTGAGAAACTGGGTTGCAAAGAAAGGATTTCCTTGGGTTTTCTGATAAACTAATTTAGTCAAAAGCTCGGTCAGGGATAATTGGCAATTCAGCGTATCTGCTACCAAGCAATTCATGTCTGATTCCCTTAACGGTGGCAAGGTCATTGTATTGACTGTTGCTCCAGTTTTGACAATCTCATCTACAGTTAAAATAAATGGATGTACTGGTGAGACTTCATTATCGCGATAAGCTCCTAATACTAATAAATATTTCGTATCTTGTAGCAGTAATTTTAATAAATTCAGGGAGGCAGAATCTGCCCATTGCAAGTCATCCAAAAACATTACTAAGGGATGTTCTTGATGAGTGAAAACTTGCACAAACTTTTGCAATAGGAGGTTAAACCGATTTTGGGCAGCACTGCCTGATAGTTCTGTGGCTGGTGGCTGTTTGCCAATGATGTTTTCTAACTCAGGAATTACGTCAATTAAGACTTGTCCATTTTCTCCCACTACTAATATAATTTGATTTTTCCAGGTTTGCAATTTGGCATCTGATTCAGATAGTAATTGCCCCATTAAGTCGCGGAAAGCTTGCACAAAGGCACTAAAGGGAATGTTGCGTTTAAATTGGTCATATTTGCCTTTGATAAAATAACCCCGTTGCCGGACAATGGGTTTATGTACTTCGTTAACTACGGCAGTTTTTCCAATTCCAGAAAATCCCGCCACTAGCATGATTTCGGTGTTACCTGTGCTGACTCTTTCAAAGGCAGCTAATAGTTGATTTACTTCGTTTTCTCGTCCGTAGAGTTTTTCGGGGATGGTAAAGCGATCGCTTACATCTTTTTGAGCAATTTCAAAGTATTCAATTTGACCGATTTCTTGAATTTGAGTTGAACATTTTTCTAAATCAAACTTCACTCCTAATGCACTCTGATAGCGGTCTTCGACATTTTTTGCCATCAACTTGCTAACTATTTCTGATAGTACAGGCGGGATTTGTGGGTTGATTTCATGTACTAATGGTGCGGTTTTAGCAATATGACAATGCACCAACTCCATCGGATCGTTTGATTGAAAAGGTAACTCTCCTGTGAGTAATTCGTAAAAAGTAACTCCTAATGAATAAAAATCTGTGCGATAGTCAATCCCCCGATTCATTCTGCCTGTTTGTTCTGGGGATATATAGCTAAGCGTCCCTTCTAATACATTAGGATTGATCGGTGTTTGGGTTTCTCTTGGCAGCAAGGAGGCGATACTAAAGTCAATTAATTTAACTTGTTTGGTTTCGGGGTTAATTAAGATATTGCTGGGTTTAATGTCTTTGTGAATGATGCGCTCGCGGTACAATATATCTAAGGTATTGCAGAGGGCGATCGCGACTTCTAAAAATTCTCTCAATGAGAATGCGTTTTTCCATTTGACTGCCCATTCCTGAAGAGAAATCCCCCCAAAGTCTTCCATCACTAACGTATAGCCTTTTTTATAGGGTTCCAGGCTGTAGGTTTGGACGATCAGAGGTGAATTAAGGTTTTTGGCAATAGTATATTGATTACGAAACTGCACCAATTCGCTAAAGGTGGGATAGTCATTTTTTAGGAGTTTGATGACGACAGGTAATTGGTCTGAATTACGGATAGCCCGATATACCAAGGTGCGACTTCCTGAATAAACTGTGGAGATAATTTGATAGTTGGGAATTTTAATATTTGTAGGAGTGTCGCTATTTTTGTCAAAGTTATTCATGGCTATTGTTGTTTGATAATTGATGAGTGAGTGCTTGCTTAAATAAGTCTGAAGAAGAGAGAGTCTTAACTTTTTTGTTCGGTGTGAGTGGGCAAGGTGACGATCAATTCAGTTTCTGTTCCCAGTCGAGAGTTGACGTGAAGGGAACCGCTATGTTTTTCGACGACGATTTGACGAGCGATCGCCAATCCCAAACCAGTCCCTTTCCCGACTGCTTTGGTCGTAAATAAATGGTCAAATATTTGGGCTTTAACTTGTTCATTCATCCCCTGACCATTATCAGCGATACTAATTTTTACCTGGTGATCTACTAAGGAGGTTTGAATGGTAATGCGGTTGGGATTAGCCTTGATTTCTGCAAAGCTGCGATTTGTATTTGATTCTTCCAGTGCATCGATCGCATTGGCGAGAATGTTCATAAACACCTGGTTTAGCTGTCCGGGGAAGCATTCGATATCGGGAATATTCCCGTAGTCTTTCACTACAACGATTGCGGGTCGCCGATCGTTGGCTTTCAATCGATATTTGAGAATTAAGATCGTGCTGTCGAGGCCAGAGTGGATATTAAAAGGAACTTTGTAGTCTTTGTCAGCCCTAGAAAAGGTGCGGAGTGAAGTGCTGATATCTTTGATGCGATCGCAGCCCAATTGCATTGAATCAATCATTTTGGGCAGGTCTTCTATGATATAGTCTAAATCGATATCTTCGGCATGGTCGGCAAGCTCTGTTTCCGGGGCGCGAGAGCGATAGAGATTGAGATGCTCTACTAACTCTTGAACTGTAGATTTAGCTTCATTCAAATTGCCAGTTAGGAAGCCGACGGGGTTATTAATTTCATGGGCAACGCCAGCAACTAAGTTTCCCAATGCCGACATTTTCTCACTTTGGACGATTTGTAATTGGGCTTGTTGTAAAGATTGTAGAGCTTGTTGGAGTTCTTGAGATTTTTGCAAGATGGCTGACTCAGCTTGTTTGCGATCGCTGATGTCTCTAATAATCGTAGAAAAATACTCTAACTCCCCATCATTCGATTTGTGGGCAAGCACAACTTGAGAAACGGGAATTTCCCCTCCATGTCCATCAAAAACTGCCGTCTCACCCATCCAAATTCCAGAGCGGATAGCTTCGGGTAATCCCTGATTTCCAATTATCTCTAGCGCCCACGCCGGGTGATAGTGAGAGATTTCAGAACCCTTTGCTACTGCCTCATGTTCTAAACCTAAAAGATTACGCCATGCCCGGTTGAGATAAAGATTTCTACCCGTTGGATCGGCAGTGCCAATCAAGTCAGATGTACTTTCCAGAATTGCCAACAGGCGGGTTTGTTCAGCTTCAATGTTTTTGCGATCGCTAATATCCATCACCACCCCATCCCATAGGATCGATCCATCAGCTAGCCGCTCTGGTCTAGCAGCAGATTGAATCCATTTCACGGTTCCAGAAGGTAGAATAATACGCCATTCTTGTTCAAATGGTGTCAGATTTTGGGCAGAGTAAGCGATTGCTTTTTCAATCGCTGGGTTATCGTCAGGATGATGCAGATCGTAAAGACTAAACTTTCCTGTCATCACCAATTCTGGCTCTACCTCATACAAGTCAAAACAACCAGAACTAACGTAGGATGTTGAAATTGAACCATCTGGCCCCAGACGAAATTGGTACACCATCCCCGGGATATTATTCGCCAAATTTTGAAAGCGGGTTTCAGTAGCCTGCAATTTTACTAAAGATTGTGTTAACTCTTGTGCATAGTTCTGGGAATTTCGATAAAGTCGCGCATTTTCCAAAGAAATTGCCGCCTGAGCGCAGAGTAAATTGAGCAGTTCGACGCGATCGCTTGTAAATGCCCCCGTTGCTAAATTATTCTCCAGATATAAAACGCCTAGAAACTTACCTTGATGTAAAATCGGGCTGCACAAGATACTATGAGGCTGCTGACGAATAATATACGGGTCATTGGCTAAAGTCGGATCGGCACTTGCATCCAGCAGCACAATAGTTTGCCTTTCATGCTTCACTTTATAAATTACCTTCAGGGGAATATCCTGAGAGTCCTCAATGGGAAGGTGCTGCAACACGACTGGCTCCGCACCCCCGATAATTGACCCTTCGATCCACAGGCGCTCCTCTTGTAAGAGCATTAACACGCACTTATCAGCCCCCGCATTTTCGATGACGATAGAAAGCAACGATGAAAGCAGTTTGGACAATTCGATTTCGGCAGAAAGAGTTTGGGAAGCTTTGAGAATGGCAGCTAAATCTAGAGCAGTAGAGACACTGCTACTGCTGGAAATGGGAGAACAGGTGGAGGTGACACTTCCCAATGTGAAGAGAGTTTCGTGAGGGGAAAGGGGAGAACGGGTTTGCTGGAGGATGGGAGCCAGTAGTTGCCGATAGCATTTTTCTAAGTCGGCGACTTTAGCTTTTGCTCCCCAACGAATGTAGCAGTAGTAGGCTTCTTGCATATAGATTTGGGCAATTTTTTCTTTACCCCAGTTGAGATAAAATTTCGCGGCTAGTTCATTGGCAAGGGCTTCCTCCTGGAGATATTCGTTGGCTTTGGCTCCAGCAATTGCCTTGTCGTATAACTCAATTGCTTCTGCTTTTTGTCCTAAAACTCGGTATTTTTCTGCCTTGATCAAGTCAACTTTATGTTGGTGATTCATGGGAGCATGATGCGCCCATTGAGTAATATTCGTTTGATGAATTTCCATCAGGAGCAGAGTGTCTGCTTGCTCAATTTCTGACTCCATAGAGCATAGTGCCAGGTAGGTTAACCCAGCATAGAAATGAAAAACCGGAATTTGAATCATTCCTGTTGCTGCCATCAAATAGCGGTTAGCTTGGGTAAGGTAGTCTAGGGCAGTGGTGTAGTTGCCAAAAATATAGGCAAGCATCAGTTTATAGATATAGACAACAGCAAGGATAGTGAGTTCGTTATTTTGATGCTGCTTAGGAAACATCACCGTTTCATCGTAGGCAGTACCGATTAATAAATCCGGTTGGTTGACAATTTCCGTCAAGTTCTGCACCGTCTGTTGTGTTGCCTTTAGGTAAGCCAGAGGAGAATCTTGCTTCAGAGTGGCTAATACAACACAGTAATTTTCTATTTCTAGTACCCAATCGTCCAGAGCCACTCCCCCGAATAGATGATCGTAAAAACAAATAGCGATACTGTAGCCAGCATCGAGGAAATCACCTGTTTCCATCCCCGCTAGATAGCTATCTTTGAGCGTTAGTATCGCTGACCTTAGTTTTTCTTGACGATGCTGAAGAAAAGCGCCAAAAAAAAGTAAAGCGGAGGGCTTGAATTCCTGTATATTCAACTCATTGACTAAGCTCAGTGCTAGTCGCCCAAAGTCATAACCTGTTTTTACTTGTCCTAAAAAAGAAGACAATACCATGCCGTAACCTACATATCCGATTGTTGATGCAGGCGCATTTCCAAATTGGAGAGATAGACTCACCATTGTGGAGCAATACAAAGGTAGCAAGGCAGGACACGCTGCAAAAATCGCTGAAAACAACATGGCTAATAGTTGCATCGCTGCAATTGTCTCTGAGTCGCTCATTGCAGGGAGGTTAATCAGTTCTGAAATCTGTTTGCCCTGAAGGCGATCGCCAAGGGTTTGTAGTACTTTGCCTGTCAAGGCTTCATCAGGTTCAGATGAGAACTCAACCCCCAATTCTACCAGCGCATTTTTGCCGACAGATATTGCTTCTAACATCTGACTCTGGGCTGTCAGTGCGCTGATTTGGATCTGATAAATTTTCACTCGGTCTAGTATGGTTTGAGCGGATCGCAACACCAGTGCTGCCATCTGTTCCATTTCCTCAAAATCACCATTCAAATAGGCAACTTCAGCCGATGCAACATACAGATTTAAAGTTAATTCATACTGATGTTGCCAGCAGTCTAGCTGTAATAACTCAATCCCTGTTTGTAGATAAACCCTGGCTGCGGCGTAAGCTGTGGAATTTCTCGCCTTCACTCCCGCTTGTAAATTTAGTTGAGCTAATGCTTGGCGAGCGCTCGGTTGAGTCATTAACTCAATTCCTAAATTCAAATGCCCGACAATATCAAATACCTTTTCCTCTTGCTCGATATTGGATAAGCTTTGTTGGAGTAATTGTCCGATTTTGAGATGAGTTGCTTGTTTTTGGTCTGAGGGAATCAGAGAATAGCTTGCTTGTTGTACTCGGTCATGTAAAAATTTGTAGGCAACAGTTTCTTGATTTTCTTGATAAACTCCTTGACTTTCTTCCCCAACATAGAATTTATAAATATCACTAATCGGTAAAACTAGCCATTCTTGTAAGGCTTTCCATAAACTTGCCGCCGTTTCTACCTCGGAGTGTTCCCAAACAATTCCTAAAGTTGTCAGATCGAATTGATTGCCAATACAAGCTGCTAATTTTAACACTTCTTGAGTTTCGGCTGGCAATTTTTGCAATTGTAATGCCATAAACTCCACCACATCCGAGGTCAGTGCTTGCCGACGTACCTGAGCAATATCGCATTGCCAACCACCCAACTCTAAATCAAATTGAATGAATCCATCTTGATACAATGCTTTGAGAAACTGTGTCGCAAAAAATGGATTTCCTTGAGTTTTCTGGAAAACTAATTGAGTCAGGGGCAATGCTAAATTTTCGGAACATTTTAACGTATCAGCTACTAATTGATTGGCTTGTAATTGACTCAAGGGTGTTAAGGTAATCGTATTAATTGTGAAGAGTGTTTTTTGCATCTCACTCAAAGTCAACATCAAGGGATGTCCTGGATTAACTTCATTATCGCGATAGGCTCCAATAATAAAAAGATGACTAGTATCAGCCATTAAAACCTGCATTAAGTTCAGGGAAGCTGAATCGGCCCATTGCAAATCATCAAGAAACATTACTAATGGATGTTCTGGACTGGTAAAAACTTGGGTGAATTTTTGAAACAATAAATTAAAGCGATTTTGAGCGGCTGTTCCTGATAATTCCACTGTGGTTGGTTGTTGACCAATAATTCTTTCTAGTTCGGGGATAACTTCAATAATGACTTGTCCATTTTCCCCGACAGCTTCTAATATTTTACTTTTCCATTTCTGAATCTGTGCATCACTTTCTGTTAACAATTGCCCCATTAAATCTCGGAATGCTTGGACAAAGGCACTGAAGGGAATATTGCGTTGAAATTGATCGTATTTACCTTTGATAAAATAACCGCGTTGCCGCACAATTGGTTTATGAACTTCGTTAACAACTGCTGTTTTTCCAATTCCGGAAAAACCCGCTACCAACATCATTTCTACCCCCCTATGTCCCCCCTTGGTAAGGGGGGATTCAGGGGGGTGTCCCCCCTTACCAAAGGGGGATTCAGGGGGGTTCGCAACTCTTTCAAAGGCTTCTAGTAGAGTTGCTACCTCGGTTTCTCTTCCATAGAGTTTATCGGGGATAATGAAGCGATCGCTTACATCTTTTTGAGCAATTTCTAAGTATTCAATTTGACCAATTTCTTGAATTTGAGTTAAACATTTCTCTAAATCATACTTCACTCCCAATGCACTCTGATAGCGATTTTCGAGATTTTTTGCCATCAACTTACTAACTATTTCTGATAGTACAGGTGGGCTTTGTGTGTTGATTTCATGTACTAAGGGTGCGGTTTTAGCAATATGACAATGCACCAACTCCATCGGATCGTTTGATTGAAAAGGTAACTCTCCTGTGAGTAATTCGTAAAAAGTAACTCCTAATGAATAAAAATCTGTGCGATAGTCAATCCCCCGATTCATTCTGCCTGTTTGTTCGGGAGAAATGTAAGCTAGTGTCCCTTCTAACACATTGGGATTAATTAGTGTTTGGGTTTCTCGCGGTAGCAAGGAAGCAATACTAAAGTCGATTAATTTAACTTGTTTGGTTTCGGGGTTAATTAAAATATTGCTGGGTTTGATATCTTTATGAATAATCCGCTCGCGGTAGAGTAAATTCAATGTGTCACACAGTGCGATCGCGACTTCTAAAAATTCTCTCAATGAGAATGCGTTTTTCCCTTTGACTGCCCATTCCTGAAGAGAAATCCCCCCAAAGTCTTCCATCACTAACGTATAGCCTTTTTTATAGGGTTCCAGGCTGTAGGTTTGGACGATCGAAGGTGAATTAAGGTTTTTGGCAATGGTGTATTGATTGCGAAACTGCACCAATTCGCTAAAGGTGGGATAGTCATTTTTTAGGAGTTTGATGACGACAGGTAATTGGTCTGAATTACGGATAGCCCTATATACCAAGGTGCGACTTCCTGAATAAACTGTGGAGATAATTTGATAGTTGGGAATTTTAATATTTGTAGGAGTGTCGCTATTTTTGTCAAAGTTATTCATGGCTATTGTTGTTTGATAATTGATGAGTGAGTGCTTGCTTAAATAAGTCTGAAGAAGAGAGAGTCTTAACTTTTTTGTTCGGTGTGAGTGGGCAAGGTGACGATCAATTCAGTTTCTGTTCCCAGTCGAGAGTTGACGTGAAGGGAACCGCTATGTTTTTCGACGACGATTTGACGAGCGATCGCCAATCCCAAACCAGTCCCTTTCCCGACTGCTTTGGTCGTAAATAAATGGTCAAATATTTTGGCTTTAACTTCTTCATTCATCCCCTGACCATTATCAGCGATACTAATTTTTACCTGGTGTTCTACTAAGGAGGTTTGAATGGTAATGCGGTTGGGATTAGCCTTGATTTCTGCAAAGCTGCGATTTGTATTTGATTCTTCCAGTGCATCGATCGCATTGGCGAGAATGTTCATAAACACCTGGTTTAGCTGTCCGGGGAAGCATTCGATATCGGGAATATTCCCGTAGTATTTCACTACTTCAATAGCAGGTCGCAGATCGTTGGCTTTCAATCGATATTTGAGAATTAAAATCGTGCTATCTATCCCCTCGTGGATATTAAAAGGAACTTTGTAGTCTTTGTCAGCCCTAGAAAAGGTACGGAGCGTCGTGCTGATATCTTTGATGCGATCGCACCCCACTTTCATGGAGTCAATCATTTTGGGGAAGTCTTCGATGATATAGTCTAGATCGATATCGACCGCATGGTCTGCAATCTCTGTTTCTGAGGCGCGATCGCGATAGAGATTGAGATGCTCCACTAAGTCTTGCACCGTTTGCTGGGTTTCATTCAAATTGCCCCAAATAAAGCCGACGGGGTTGTTGATTTCATGAGCAACACCTGCTACCAGATTTCCGAGTGATGCCATTTTTTCGCTTTGCACCATTTGCAGTTGGGTGTTCTGCAAATCTGCCAGAGTCTGTTCGAGTTCCTGTGATTTTTGAATCACCACTGCTTCTGCTTGCTTGCGATCGGTAATATCAATCAGCATTCCATCCCAAACGATTTCTCCGTCTTCTCTACGTTCTGGCTGAGAAGCGGCTTTCACCCATTTCACATTCCCATTGGGAGTAATAATCCGCCACTCATGTTGAAATGGGGTGAGCGTTTGAGCAGACTCGATAACTGCCTGAAATGCCTCTGCTCGATCGTCGGGATGTTCAAAATCGCGTAGGCTGTATTTTCCTACCATCATATCCTCTGCCGCCACTTCATAGAGTGTTTGACATCCAGAACTGACGTAGGGCACTGAAGCAGAACCATCGGCTTGAATCCGAATCTGATAAATCAAGCCAGGCACGTTGTTGGCAAGTTTCTGAAAGCGGGCTTCACTAATCTTTAACTCTTCCAGAGACTGTTCTAGCTGTTGAGCATAGTTCTGCGATCGCTCATAAAGTCGGGCATTTTCTATAGAAATTGCCGCTTGAGCGCAAAGTAAATTGAGCAGTTCGACGCGATCGCTCGTGAATGCCCCCTGCGCTAAATTATTTTCTAGATATAAAATGCCCAGCAATTTCCCTTGATGCAAAATCGGGCTACACAAGATACTCTTCGGCTGCTGACGCATGATATATGGGTCATTTATTAAAGTCGGCTCGGCAGTCGCATCCAGCAGCACAACAGTCTGCCGATCGTGCTTGACTTTGTAAATTAGTCTGTGAGGAATTTCCTGACTCTCTTCAACCAGTAGGCGCTGCAACACGACCGGCTCTGACCCCAGGGTAATTGACCCTTTAATTAGCAGGCTATCGTCTCGCAACAGCATTAACACGCATTTATCGGCTCCTGCATTTTCGATGACGATTGAAAGCAACGATGAAAGTAGTTTGGACAGTTCGATTTCGCTGGAAATAGCATGAGAAGCTTTGAGGATGGCACAGAGGTCGAGGGAATTGGAGACAGTGGAGGAGGAACTGGTGGAAGTGACGGTTCCCACTGCAAAGACAGTTTCGTTGACCGAGAGGGCAGAGTGGGCTTGCCCAAGGATAGGAGCCAGCAGTTGCCCGTAGCGACGTTCTAGGTCTGCAACTTTGGCTTTGGCTCCCCAGCGAGCATAGCCGTAGTAGGCTTCAATCAGGTATTCCCCAGCGATGCGTTGTTTGTTCCATTCCAGATAGAATTTGGCGCTGAGTTCATTGGCTAAGGCTGCATCGTTGGTGAACTGATGCTTTTGAGCCAGCGCGATCGCCTGGTCATAATGCTCAATGGCAGCGGCTTTGTCACCCAATACCCGATATCGCTCTGCTTCCACCAGATGCCATTTGTGCAAGTGATTCATCGGGGCATTGTGCGCTGATTGGTGCAGAGCCGCTTGATGGGTGGCAGCCACAGTCAGCAGTTCAGTTTGCTCTGGTTCTGACCTGGTGGGTACAAGTGCCAGATGCGTCAGCGCCGCATAAAAATGGAAAATGGGAATAAAAACCGTTCCCGATAGTACCATCCAACAAGGCTTGAGTTGGATGAGGATATCGAGAGCAGCCGGATAATTGCCACATGAGTAGGCAAGCAGCAGTTTGAAGATGTAGACAACGACAATCATCATCAGTTCGTTATCCTGCTGGTGCTTGGGCAGCATCACGGTTTCATCATAGGCAGTACCGATGAGGCGATCGGGCTGGCTCACCGTTTCTCGCAAATTCTGTACCGTTTGCCACGTCATTTCCAAAAGAAAACGCGCTGAATCATTGTTCATCTGAGCCATAGCAGCACTGTAAGCTGCTAATTCGGGTTCCAACAGGTCTAGTTCTACACCTGCGAAAAAAGCCAGATGGGAGTAGCTCCCGATGTCGTAGCCCGCACTGAGCAGATTTCCTGTTTCCATACCTGCCTTGTAGCTCTCTTTCAAGGTCACAAGTGCTGCCCGCAAAGCTTCCTGGTGAGGTTGAATGAAAAACCCAAACATCCCCAAAGTGATGCACTTCATGCTTTGAGTATTCAACCGCTCCAGCACCGCAAGTGCTAATCGACCAAACTTATAGCCAGTTTCAACTTCGCCCAAAAAAGCACACAGCACCATGCTATGGGTCACATAGCCGATCGTTGAAGCGGGGGCATTACCAAACTCCAGGGATAACCGCACCATCGTCGCGCCCAACAGAGGCAGCAATCCTGGCATCCCCTGGTACACGGCTGAAAATAACCTTCCTAACAGTTGGATGGCCGCTTGAGCATTGGGGTCGCTCATCGCGGGCAAATCAACCAGTTCGGCAATTTCTCTGCCGCTTAGTTGCTGGTTTAGCTGCTGTAAAGCACTGCTAATCTGGGCTTTGTCTGCTTCTGTCGGGAAATCTACCCCCAATTGCTTCAGTGCCTCAGTACCAACTGCGATCGCCTGCAATGTTTGGTTACGAGCCGTGTGTGCGGCGATTTGAATTTCGTAGATTTTCACTTGATCGAGAATCGTTAGTGCCTGCTGCAAGACACATGTGGCAAGCTGCTCCATTTCCTCAAAGTCACTATTCAAGTAACTGGCTTCGGCGGCGGCTAAATACAGATTGAGCGTCAATTCGTACTGAGTTTCCCAGCAGTCTGGCGAAAGTAACTCCAGCCCGCTTTGCAAATAAACCCTTGCGGCAGCATAAGCGGTCGCACTTCTGGCCTTAGTTCCAGCTTTCAAGTTCAGTTGTGCTAGAGTTTGCCGTTCCTGTGGTGGCGCGATTAACTCTATGCCTAAATTCAAATGCCCGACAATATCAAATAACTTGTCTTCTCGGTCTACTTCGGAGAGCTTTTGCTGGAGCAATTGTCCAATTTGCAGGTGGGTTGCTTGTTTGTTGTCAGCGGGAATTAAAGAATAGGCGGCTTGCTGGACGCGATCGTGCAAAAATCGATAGGTCGGATTAACCGTATCCTCTGCCTCAGACTGTCCCGCACCCTGAAAAAACTTGTAAATCTGACTCGTGGGTAAAATCAAGCCTTCCTGCAAGGCTTTCCACAATGCTGTTGCGGCATCGGTTGGCGATTTTTCTGAAATGATCGCCAATGTTTCCAGATCGAACTGTGCCCCCACACAAGCAGCTAGCTTCAGTATCTCTTGAGTGGCTTCTGGCAACTTTTGTAATTGCAGCGCCATGAACTCCACCACATCCGAAGTGAGCCAGAGCGATCGCACAGCTATCATATCGCACTGCCAGTGTCCGACTTGCCGATCGTAGGCAATGTAGCCCTCCTGATGCAGGGCTTTGAGAAACTGCGTGGCAAAGAAAGGGTTGCCTTTGGTTTTTTGATAGATTAACTCAGTCAGCGGTTGCGCTAGAGCTGTGGAACAACTGAGGGTATCGGCAACCAAATGATTGACGTGAGATTGACTTAATGGAGCGAGGGTAAGGGTGTTGATGGTGGCTGAGTCTTTCTTCATCTCCTCCAATGTCAGCATTAGTGGATGAGTGGGGAAGACTTCATTATCTCGGTATGCCCCGATCGTCAGCAGATAGCCTACCTCGCTTTGACTCATCAGCACTTGCATGAGCTTCAATGATGCTGAATCGGCCCATTGCAAGTCATCGAGGAACATCACTAAAGGATGTTCTGCTGTAGCGAACACCGCAATGAATTTTTGGAATAGCAAGTTGAAGCGGTTCTGGGCAGCACTACCACTGAGTTCAGGAGCAGCAGGTTGTTTGCCGATAATCTGTTCGAGTTCGGGAATGACTTCAATAAGAACTTGCCCGTTTTCACCCAAAGCTGAGAGGATTTTGTCTTTCCACTGCGCTACCTGAGAATCACTTTCACTCAATAG
>NZ_JAUBRC010000031.1:0-41814 GCF_036701635.1 Microcoleus sp. N9_B4
CTCCTTCCCTCACACTCCTGTAGATGCCTTCTATACTTGTAACTCCTCCTAGTTGTAAAAAACCTACACCTGTCAGGGATGAGTCGGGGGGACTGGCAAAAGCCGAGGAGTTTCTGCGGCTGCTCTTTTTGGAGGAGAATAAGTCGATTCGGGAGTTAGCAATTACGCCGATTTTGCTGAGTTTGACTTGTGCGGTGTTTCACCACAAGGGAAAGTTTTACTCGAAGCGTTCCAAGCTTTATGAAGAGGGGTTGGAGTTGCTGCTGGAGCAGTGGGACAAGTCGCGGGAGATTGAGCGGGATGAGATTTATCGCGATTTGTCGGTAGAGCAGAAGCTGGAGTTATTGAGCCATTTGGCGGTGAAGAAGTTTGAGCAAGAGCAATATGTGCTATTTGAGCAGGCAGAAATTGAGGAGTATATTGCGGAGTTTTTGGGGATTGGGCAGCGGGATAGTCGGGCGGTGTTGAGGGCGATGGAAGCGCAGCATGGATTGTTGATTGAGCGATCGCAAAAAATATGGTCTTTTTCGCATCTAACTTTTCAAGAATATTTAGTCGCTCTAAACTTTAGCTGCACAGACAAGCGAGGAGAAGGATTGATCGGGTATGTTTATGAAAAAAAATGGGAGCAAGTTATCCTACTGTTTTCTGAAAAGATATTGAATATCGATTATTTTACTCTATTACTCAAGTGTAGGATTGATAAATCGATCTCCAGTCATGAAAGATTACAGCTTATTCTGAGGTGGGTATATCGAAAGGCTTCAAATACTTCTAGCTGCTATTCAAGAACAACTCTTCGTAGCTTTTATCTCAGCCTACTAACACTTATCAACACCATTGATGAATTAAAATTATTTGGCGATCCACTCTGGTTAATCAATGATTTTAGCGCTCTCTTATCAAAATTGGATGACAGGATTGATCTCTATGTTTATCACAACTCTGGACAGGGATTGTCGCTGGGTAATTTCTTTGGTTCTCTAGAAGGGGAACCAGCCTTAGACCGAGACCTCTGCCATGCTCGTGCTCATGCTTCGCTCTTAGGGCGTGCTTTACGTTTAGATGACGTTAGGTATGCAGCAGAAAAGAATGAGTGGATGTTGAACAAAAATGAGGATGAGTTTGAGTTTTTTAATAGTCTTGATGATACAAACTTCTACGAACTTGCAGAATCTCTAGATAGAGCGATAGAGTTTTGCGATAACAATGGCTGGGAAAACTTAAGCTTGGAGCTATCTCAGCTCTACGACCAACTTCCTCAAGGTGTTTACAATTGTTGGGAACAATATCAGCAATGGCGTAGGTATGAGAGTGAAGCTTGGGCAGAGAAACTAAGGAACTTTTCCATAAAATACCGCAATATAGACTATAAATGGGAGCTGACAGAGGACGACTTCGGTGTACTTTTTGGCTACATTTATGCAAATCGAATTTTAATTGATTGTCTTCAAGGCAACTCTGAAAAAATTAGTAAGCAGAGCGAACTATTTATTATGGAAACTCTTTTGATTCCCTACTGGGAACTTTAAGCTATAGCTGATGCGACAAAGGCAATCCCTTAAATTGAATAAAAACGCAAACGTGAAAAAGCTGAGTAGGTAATTTGCTGGCAGAGAATTATAAGGAGTGCGAGTATAAACGTTAATGCAAATTATCCTGGAATTCCCCATCGCCCGGGGTGAAAAACTGCAACCATTGGGCGATCGCCTCCCAGAAGCCCTCGATCGCGCACTCCAGGAACTCACCCCCCCAGAGACCATCGCCCAATGGTCGAACTATTCGATCGCCATAAATCCAGCACTCTCTCCCAATCGGAAGCAGTCGAACTCGATCAATACTTGCTGCTAGAACCTTGGGTGCGCTTAGCCAAAGCTCATGCTTACAAACACTTACAGACAGCAGCATGAGTTATGTACCAGCCACTTTGCGTCAGTTAGTGACT
The DNA here is from genome assembly GCF_036701635.1 of Microcoleus sp. N9_B4. Lineage (NCBI taxonomy): Bacteria > Bacillati > Cyanobacteriota > Cyanophyceae > Oscillatoriales > Microcoleaceae > Microcoleus > Microcoleus sp. N9_B4. The sequence goes on from NZ_JAUBRC010000031.1 coordinate 1,946, forward strand.
CAACGCGCCCGATCGCAATGCGAGTATCGATCTAGAAAACATTGCTATTATCGATCGCAATAACTCGATCGATACAAGATACCTGAAAAAAAAACTTAAATATCTACCGATACTTTCGGCATCTCTTGTCTAATTTCGGCAGGGTTTATTTCAATAAACCGTGCCTTGAGTATGCTTAAATAAGCTTAGACACTCGCTAACCATATTGAAACCAGTGAATTTTCAATCAGTCATTGCCACCTTAAACAAATTCTGGAGCGATCGAGGCTGCCTGATCGCCCAATCCTACGACACAGAAAAAGGTGCAGGAACCATGAATCCCCACACCTTTCTCAGAGCAATCGGCCCCGAACCTTGGTCAGTCGCCTACATCGAACCCTGTCGCCGCCCCACCGACGGACGCTACGGCGAAAATCCCAACCGCTTCCAACATTACTATCAATATCAAGTTTTAATTAAACCCTCTCCTCCCAACATCCAAGACATCTATTTAGACTCCCTCAGAGCATTAGGAATTCGCCCAGAAGACCACGACATTCGCTTCGTAGAAGACAACTGGGAATCGCCCACCCTCGGAGCTTGGGGCGTCGGCTGGGAAGTCTGGCTCGACGGCATGGAAATCACCCAATTTACCTACTTTCAACAGTGCGGTAGCATTGACTGTCGCCCCGTCTCTATTGAAATTACCTACGGACTAGAACGCCTCGCAATGTATCTCCAAGAAGTCGATGCGATGACGAAAATTCAGTGGAAAGATGGCATAACTTACGGCGACGTTCACCTGCAAGGAGAAATAGAACAGTGTACTTATAACTTTGAAGCTTCTAATCCAGAATTGCTGTTTACTCTATTTGGTTTGTACGAGCAAGAAGCCGAACAATTGACAAAAAAAGGATTGGTTTTGCCTAGTCTTGATTATGTGTTAAAATGTTCTCACACTTTCAATTTACTCGATGCTAGAGGTGTGATTTCGGTAACGGAAAGAACTCGGTATATTACCAAAATTCGCAATTTGGCGCGGCGAGTTGCTCAGCTTTATTTGGAACAGCGCGAAAAGCTGGGTTTTCCTTTAGAAAAAGCTGTAAAAATTTGAGTTTGAGTTGGATTGTGGGGCGGGCATCTTGCCTGCCTTAATAACGGGCAAGATGCCCGTTCCACAAAGAGTGAGTTGGATTGGGGAGTGGGCATCTTGCCTGCTTCAAGAACGGGCAAGATGCCCGTTCCACGAAGGCCATATTTTTAATTAATTAAATGCCTAATTATTCGGAAAATAATACAGAAACAAATCCTCAACTGCGAATTGATAATGTTAGTTTAAAAACACCGATCGCCTCAAGTTATTTGTTGGAAAATATATCGTTTCAGGTACACAAGGGAGCTCGCGTGGCAATTGTTGGCCCTTCAGGTGCGGGGAAAACAACGCTGTTGCGGTTGCTAAATCGGCTCAGCAGTCCCACCAGCGGCTCGATTTATCTGGAAAATACAGAATATCGCCAAATACCTGCGATCGAAATCCGCAAACAAATCACCCTCATCCTGCAAGAATCCAAGCTTTTGGGAATGTCGGTGCGAGAAGCATTGGCTTATCCTTTAAAGCTGCGGGGCGTGGCTGCATCAAACATTGCTGAGAGAATTAGCGGCGCGATCGAACAACTGCACATACCCCAAGAATGGCTCGATCGCAGCGAATTCCAGCTTTCCACAGGCCAAAAACAGCTCGTGGCGATCGCCCGCGGCATCATCCTACAACCAAAAATCTTGCTTTTAGACGAGCCAACATCCGCCCTAGACGCAGGAAAAGCCGCCCACCTTTTGGAAGTATTGACACAGCTAACAAACGGCCAAACCACAATTGTAATGGTAAACCACCAATTAGAATTAGCCGAGCAATTTAGCACGCGAATTCTGCATTTGCAGCGCGGAAAGCTCATCGAAGATTTGCCCTCCCATCAAATAAATTGGGTGCAACTGCGGCAAAATTTAATCCAAGCAGAAGCAGAAGCCCAACAAGAATGGTAAATAAGCTAAAAAACATTTAGTTGGCATTTTGAAAACACTTAAAATTATTGTGGGGTGGGCAGGAGAACCCGCCCCAAAGATGCAGCGCACTCTGCGCCTACAGAATCAATGAGCACCCCCAGCACCCGCACCCGCTTTCACCTTTTTAAAACCCAAAATAGCAATCCCACTTAACAGCAAAGCAATTCCCACAAAATAAAAACAATCATTAAAAGCCATTACATAAGCTTCACGGCGGACAATATTATCAATTACCTTAATTGCCTGGTCTTTCGCCACGCTTAAATCTGCACCGCGACTCACAAAATACTGAGTCATTTGATTAATTCGCTCCTGCGTTGCCGGATTGTACAAAGAAACAGATTCCCCCAATCGATTCGAGTGAAATTGCTCGCGTTGCGTCACCAAAGTTGCTAGGGCCGCAATCCCCATCGAACCTCCCATATTTCGCATCATATTAAACAAACCCGAAGCAGAACCAGCCTCGTGTCTCTCCATACCAGCAGTCGCAATAGTTGACAGTGGCACCATAATTAAAGGCTGTCCCAAGGCCCTAACTAATTGCGACCAACGTAACTGATCGATACCCGTCTCGTGAGTCATGCTGGCATTCATAAAACAACTCACCGCAAACAAACTCACACCTATGCCAATCATCAGTCGCATATCGATTCGCTGCATCAATTTCGGCACCATCGGCACGATGAATAACTGCGGCACCCCAGCCCACATAATTACCTCCCCAATTTGCATGGCATTGTACTGCTGAATCTGACCTAAATACAGGGGCAAAATGTACACCGAACCGTACAATCCCACCCCCAAGGAAATATTCACAATAGTTGCTAAGCCGAAATTGCGGCGAGTCAGCAATCGCAAGTTAATAAACGGTTGTTTGCGAGTTAGTTCAATCCAGAAAAAAGCGCTGAGAAATATTGCAGCAATTATGCTTAAACGCACAATAAAATCAGAACTAAACCAGTCTTTGCGGCTGCCTTCTTCTAACACGACTTGCAGGGAACCCAAGCCGATCGCCATTGAGATAATTCCCCACCAGTCGCCCCCTTTTAGAAGTTCGAGTTTCAGCGGTGCGGGGGCGACGGCGTACCAGACAGCAGCTAGCAACAGCAGCCCCGGAACTAAGTTTAAATAAAACACATATTGCCAGCCGTAATTCTCAGTCAGCCACCCTCCCAATGTCGGCCCGATGGATGGTGCAAAAGTAGCTGTCAGTGCAAACATCGCCATGCCGATTGGCTGCTTTTTGGGCGGCAAATTCGTCAGCAAAAATGTAAAAGCCATCGGAATTAAAATGCCCCCCGTCAATCCCTGCAAAGCCCGAAATACAATCATTGAATTCAAATTCCACGCCCAAGCGCAGCACATGGAAAAGAATACAAAGAAAGCGGCATTTACCAAGATGTAGCGACGGACTGAAAACACCTGCGACAGCCAACCAGTCAGCGGAATTACGACAATTTCTGCGACTAGATACGCGGTGGAAATCCAAGAACCTTCTTCTAAGGTTGCGCCTAAAGCTGCTTGAATATCTCTGAGAGATGCGTTGGTGATTTGGATGTCCAAAACTGCCATGAAAGCGCCGAGAATTGTTCCCATGACGCCGATCCAGGTTTTTAAGGGAACGCGATCGCTCTGCTGTGGAATTGCACTGGTATTTGCCATTGGTTTAACCTCTGGTTGCGTAATTAATTTGGATCTTTTAACCGCAGAGGGCCCAGAGGGCGCAGAGAAAGAGAAGAGAGAAGTTTACAAATTGTTGAGGATTGCTAGAGATACAGTCAGATATTAGCTTTGGGAATCTTGTTTAATTTTGGCATTTGTGATTTGACGCTAAATCCCTAGTGCGAAATTAAACCCATTTTTTGATAAAGTGGTCGGACTAAGTTTTTTAAAGCGGGCAACTGTTTGGTAAAAACTACTGAGCCGAAAACACAAATTATACCTCCAATGATGACTGTATTGGGAGCGCCGATATAATTTGCCAATCCCCCCGCCACTAAATTCCCAAACGGTGTCACTCCAAAAAATGCCATCGTGTATATGCTCATCACTCTTCCGCGTTTGTCGTCTTCCACAATTGTTTGCAAAAATGTGTTTCCTCCTGCAAATTGCAAAATGAAACCAAACCCAACGAACAACATCATGATTAATGACAGCCACAAGACGCGGGACAAACCAAAACCTATCAGCCCGAATCCCATAATGGCAGGTGAAATCGCAATCCATTTGCCGAGGCCAACTATACTTTTGCGCGAAATCAAATAAATCGCGCCCGCGAAGGCGCCAACTCCCGAAGATGCCATCAAAAAGCCGAGGGTTTGTGCGTCGCCTTGCAGAATTTTGGTTGCAAAAATCGGGACTAAAACTGTATGGGACATTCCCGCAAAACTTACTAATGCTAATAGCAGTAAAATTGCTCGAATTGGGGGAAACCCGAAGGCATAAACGAATCCTTCTTTTAATCTTTGTAAGGGTTTGGTGTTAGTTGCTGCAATTTTACGGGCTTTGATCTGCATCGCTAACAAACCTGCAATTACAGCAATGTAGCTGAGTCCATCAATAAGAAAGCAATAACTTGGACCGACTGTAGCTATTAGCAAACCTGCAATGGCTGGGCCGATTAATCGGGCGCCGTTGAACATGGAAGCGTTGAGGGCGATCGCATTTGGTAAATCTTCTTTCTTTTCCACGAGTTCGGGCACAAAAGCTTGCCGTGCCGGCGCGTCAAAGGCGTTAATTGCGCCTTGAAAGAAACTCAGTACCAGGATCTGCCAAATGTTCACCACTCCTGTTAGCGCTAAAAATGCTAGGGCTAAGGATTGAACCATTGCTAATATTTGAGTGGCAATTATGACTCGGTGGCGGTTCCAGCGATCGATTAAAACTCCTGCAAAAGGCAGTAAAATTAATGTGGGGATTTGACTTGTAAATCCCACCACGCCGAGCATCCAAGGTGAATCGCTCAAATTGTAGACAAGCCAAACAGTAGCGACTTGCGTCATCCAATTGCCAATTAGGGAGATGCCTTGTCCTGCAAAAAACAGGCGATAATTTCTCGATCGCAGCGCTGGAGGCAGTTTTATTGTTTTGATTTTTGCTAGTAGATTCATGCTGCAAGTACGGCTAGAGCAATCCTATTTGATTTGTAAACATTTTTTAGGGGTAGCGCCCCTGTACCCCTACTTAGCGAAGGGCAACCATCGGGGGACTGCCCCTAGACTCATTATTACGAATCATTGAGAATTGCGATATGAGCCGAAGGTTCTATTTTACAACTCCCGAAAACCCGAATTTGAGGATTGTTAAATTTTTGCCCGTAGCAAAACGATCGCCACATTTAAATTTTTCTGTCGCGATCGCTTGGCTAACGAGAAATTCCGTCCCCGAACTCTTGCCTCAATTAATGCTCAACAGCCAAGTGCCGAGGTAACGCAGCAAAGGAACGTCTCCGGGGGTGCGGATGCGGACGTTGAAATGGTACATTCCGCCGGGAGATGGGTTTCTGACGTTGGAGAGTACAACCTCAACATTGTTGCCGGCGGCAATTGGTTCTTTGGGATAAATTTCTATGAAACGATTTTCTTTGTCCCAAATTACTTCTTGCAATTCTATTGTTTTGTTTTTGACGCGCACTTTAATGTCTTTTTGGTCAAATTCGCCTTTGTAGTAGTCTGGATAGGATATGTTCAGTTGGGCGATCGCCAAACTTACTTTTTTGGAAGGAATTCGCAGCCGATATCTATCGCCACTCATCCCGGCTGTACCGTAATCCAAGCGATAGCTTAATTGGTTGGCGCGATCGGGGCCGCCGAAAATCGTGAATCCTGGCATGGACTGGGCTAAACTGATGGCGGGCAGCCCAGTCAGCAAGCAACCTGTAACCGCTAGTGCTGAAAATAATCGTCGCATAACAACTCCTCTAATTAAACTCTTGGTGAACCTTAAATATCGATCGCCCGAAATTTGCGATCGTGCCTACAATATATCGAATGTCTCAGCAATTTGATGAGGGCGATCGACTGCGGGCTGAGGTCAATTTTTTTTGGGTAATACTGATAACTGACATTCTAACTACAGAATTAGGCGACATAAAATTATATCATAATCGGTGGCCAACTTAACAATCTAGCGAATGTGAATGTATAAGATAAGTTAAAGATACGGCTCGAATTTGGGCGATCGGCTTTAGTATCAACGAGAGAAGTTTAGGGCAACGGCGGCTCAAATGTAAAGCAAGGCATCTGGCGGTGAAAAATCGCAATTCAAGAAACCTGCGGAGGCAGGTTTTGTCTGTGTAAGCGCGGTTTCAACCGTCCTGGGAAAGCTTAAATAAGGAGAGTTCATGAAATTAGCGATCGCAAAAGAAATAGAAGCAGGCGAACGCCGGGTGGCTTTAGTACCCGACGCTGTGGCCCGATTAGTCAAACAGGGCGTAGAAGTTTGGGTTGAGGCCGGTGCCGGCGCAAAATCCTTTTTCTCGGATCTTGCTTACGAAGAAGCGGGAGCTCAGGTTGTCGCCGATACCGCTAGGCTGTGGGGCGAAGCCGATGTCGTCGTGAAAATCGGGGAATTGCAAGAATCAGAAGTTCATCAACTCCGGGAAGGAGGTGTTTTCATCGGATTTTTGAATCCTCTGGGAAATCCGGCTTTAGTGCAGCGTTTAGCCGATCGCAAAGTAACGGCATTCAGCATGGAAATGATCCCGCGCACCAGCCGCGCTCAAAGCATGGATGCGCTGTCATCTCAGGCTAACGTCGCCGGTTACAAAGCGGTACTGATCGCAGCCGCCGCTTTGCCGAAATATTTCCCAATGCTGACAACGGCGGCGGGTACGATTCGCCCCGCGAAAGTATTGGTAATGGGTGTGGGCGTTGCTGGCTTGCAGGCGATCGCCACGGCGCGCCGTTTGGGTGCGGTAGTCGAAGCCTTCGACATCCGCCCAGAAACAAAAGAACAAGTGCAAAGTTTGGGCGCTAAATTCCTTGATGTCGAACTCAAGGAAGAAACCGTCGCCGCCGGAGGCTATGCAAAAGAATTATCGGAAGCAGCCAAAGAATACACCCGCCAAGTGCTCACCCAACACGTCAGCGCTTCCGATGCAGTGATTACAACCGCTCAAGTTCCCGGCAGAAAAGCACCTATTTTAGTTACTAGAGAAATGGTTTCTCAAATGAAGCCCGGATCGGTAATTGTTGACCTCGCGGCCGAACAAGGTGGCAATTGCGAATGTTCTGAAGCGGGGAAAGATGTTGAATGGAACGGCGTTAATGTCATCGGCCCGATTAATGTGCCCTCGTCGATGCCTGTCCACGCTAGCGAAACTTACTCGAAGAATATATCCTCTTTACTTCAGTTGATGGTGAAAGATAAGGAGCTCAATTTGAATTTTGAAGACGATATCATTGCTGGTGCTTGCGTTGCCCGCGATGGTGAGATTAGCAACCAGCGAGTTCGCGATGCTTTAGCTGCTCAGGCTTCAGCCGTCAGTTAGTTATTGGTTATCGGTTATTTGCGGTGCCCTGAGCGGAGTCGAAGGGTTATTAGTTATTGGTTGATTATCTCGTTACAAGGCAGAGCCTTGTAACGCATTCCAGGAGGCTCTGCCTCCACTCTAAAGAGGAGGCAGAGCCTCCAATGAATGCGTTCCCAGCCCGGAGGCTGGGAACGAGTCAAATAACGACTAACAAATAACGACTAACAAATAACGACTAACCATTAACCAATTACCAATTTCCAATTACCAATTACCAATTGTTATGGCAGAAGGATTGATTGCAGGTTTAGTGGTGTTTACTCTAGCGTCGTTTGTGGGATTTGAAGTAATTAATAAAGTCCCGCCGACGCTGCACACACCTTTGATGTCGGGATCGAATGCGATTTCGGGAATTGCGGTTTTAGGCGCAATTCTGATTTCTGGCCAAGGCAATGTGACTGTTACTTCGATTTTGGGGACGATCGCGATCGCCCTGGCCACAATTAACGTAGTCGGCGGTTTCTTAGTAACCGATCGAATGCTGCAAATGTTCAAGAAAAAAGAGGTTAAAGCGTGAGCGATTTTCTGCCCAGTGGCATTCAACTAGGTTATTTAGTTGCCGCATCTTTGTTTATTATCGGTTTGAAACAGTTGGGATCGCCCGCAACTGCCCGTCAAGGAAATGTGTTAGCTGCGATCGGGATGTTAATTGCGATCGTCGGTACGTTGCTGGAAAAGCAAGTCATCAGCTACGAATTGATTGCTGTCGGAATCATCATCGGTTCCATTTTGGGAACAATTATGGCGAAAACCGTCGCCATGACGGATATGCCGCAGATGGTGGGTTTGCTTAACGGTTTTGGGGGCGCGGCTTCTGCACTCGTTGCTGTGGGCGAATTCTGGCGCTATCTCAGCATCCCGGAATCGCCGACGCCTGATGCGACAATCACGATCCTTTTGGGTGTGTTGATTGGCGGAATTACTTTCACTGGTAGCCTTGTGGCGTTTGCGAAGCTGCAAGAATTGCTGCCGGGTGCGCCGATGACGTTTCCGCTGCAACAGCCGTTTAATGCTGCGCTGGCGATCGCACTTTTAGCCGGCAGCGGTTATATGCTGACGAATCCCGAAAATGTGCCGGTATTCCTGGGTTTGGTGGCGATTTCCAATATTCTGGGAATCATGTTTGTGCTCCCGATTGGCGGTGGCGATATGCCCGTGGTGGTGTCGCTGCTTAACTCTTATTCGGGGATTGCGGCGAGTGTGGCTGGGTTCATTTTGATGAACAATATGCTGATTATCGCTGGTGCATTGGTGGGCGCGTCGGGGATTATTTTGACGCAAATCATGTGCAAGGCGATGAATCGATCCTTGGGTAGTGTGCTGTTTAGCGCCTTTGGTAGCGGTGGCGGTAGTGCTGGGGCTGCTGCTGGGGCTGCTGGTGTTACTGACAAAACTGTTCGCAGCATCAATCTCGAAGAAAGTGCGATGATGTTGGGTTATGCGCGATCGGTTGTAATTATTCCCGGCTACGGAATGGCTGTAGCGCAAGCGCAGCACGCGGTGCGCGAGTTAGCCGACGGTTTGGAAAAAATGGGTGTTGACGTGAAATACGCGATTCACCCGGTGGCTGGGCGGATGCCGGGGCACATGAATGTGCTCTTAGCGGAAGCCAACGTGCCTTATCCGCAGTTGTACGATATGGACGATATCAATCCGCAGTTTGACGAAACTGATGTGGCTTTGGTGATTGGTGCGAATGATGTGGTGAATCCGGCGGCGCGTCACGATACGGCGAGCCCGATTTACGGGATGCCGATTTTGGAGGTTGATAAGGCTAAGCATACGATCGTAATCAAGCGCGGGATGAGTGCTGGTTTTTCCGGTGTTGACAATGAGTTGTTTTACAAGGATAAGACGATGATGTTGTTTGGTAGCGCTAAGGATGTGGTTGCGAAGTTGGTTTCTGAGGTGAAGCAGTTGTAGGATTTTTTAACCGCAGATGAACGCGGATTAACGCAGATGATTAAACCCGGTTTTTTGGATAAACCGGGTTTTTGTTTTGGGTTTGTTTTGGTGTTGTTTTATGCAATGCTAGCTTGGTTCACATATTCACTGGAAATCGGTGTATGTGAAAATCCTTGTTCTCTGGCTTTTTGAAACCATTTTTCTGCTTCAGTGCGATCGGCTGCTACACCATCAGCACCGCAAAGATAAATTCCTGCTAAGTTGTTTGAGGCAACACCATAGCCTTGCTCAGCGGATTTGATGTACCATTTAATTGCTTCTAATATTATCCTTTCTCGACCTAATCCTAAATGGTACATACTGGCAATGATGCACTGGGATTCGGCATTTCCTTGTTCTGCTAGTGGTTTTAACAAGGTAAATGCTTGGGTATAATCTTGGGTATTAAAAGCGGCTAGACCTTTTTCTAAGTCAGGCATTAACGGTCATTAATAAAGTCAATATACTATAATAGCATTAAACGAATTCAGGAAACATTTTCATGAACAGACAAAAAATACTCCTAGATCCGATTTTACCGACAGAAGAAGAAACACAAGCTATCAAATTGTTGGATAAAATGCTAAGTCTCAAGAGAGAAAATGGTGATTCTGAGACATCCAAAGTAAAACTTGTAGAAGTTGGCGGGGAAGCGATCGCACTTCCTGAATCACTCTATAACTTGTTGTGTCAAGCTGCACATTTAATGGCTGCTGGTAAAGCAGTGTCTTTAGTGCCAATTGAGCAAGATATGACTGTTGCAGAAGCTGCGAGGTTGCTGAATGTGTCGCCAGAATTTGTGGTCAAATTACTCGACGATGGGGAAATTGCCTATGGAAAAGTAGGAAACCAGCGGCGGATTAGTTTGGCAAGTGCGATCGCATATAAACAGCAGCGTAGTGTTAAGCGTCGCGAAATTCTCAAGGAATTAGCTCAGTTTAGCCAAGAAGAGGAATTGCATGAAGCCAGAGTATACAGCTAGCAGGTTGATTCCGATTTTTGCAGATAAGATTCAACGCTATTATGAAAATATTTCGTAGGTTGTACTTAAGGGCGATCGCTATGCAGCCGATTCTTGACTTCCGAAGAATCTGCTGTCTCAAAAAATAGTTCTAGCGCCTCGATGAGATTCTGTCGCGCTGCTTCTATATTGTCACCTTGGCTGGCAATATCAAGCTCTGGGCAAAGGGATATATATCCGTCGCCTTCTCGTTCAATAATTGCTGTAAACTGTTGTGTTGACTTCATAATTTGAAGTGGCGGACTGCCAAGCTCAAACAATTCTAATTTTACTTGAGATTATATCACATCTTTCGCTGTTCGGTGGAGACGGGCGATCGCCCTATACAATGCTAGCTTGGTTTAAATAGTCACGGGCGATCGGTGCTAGTCAAATATACCTGCGATCGGAGATTTTTTTAAATATAAGGAAATCCTAAAGAATCAATATAACTGCAAAAATTGTACTAACCTTAGAGCTAACGTCAATTAAATTAAAAAATTTTCAACTATGTCAGATCAACCATTTAATATCCGCCAACTCAATGACCTAGATTATGACGAAGCAGAACCACTCCTGGAAGATTATCAGGAAACGCTAATCGAGCTATTTGTCAATTCTCCCGAAGGAGAAGAATACTGTAAAACTTATCCAGACGTGGGATTTTGGATCTCGCAGTTCATTTATTACGGTTTCGGCTATGAAGGTTTTACGCTGCCTCGCATGAAAGTGGAAGATGCGGCAACTGTAGTCGAAGAGTTGTTTCCCAGGAAAGTGAGTTTGCTTTCGCCGGAAGAAGGTGAAAATGCTATCCCGGAATTATTGGCGTTCTGGCAATTTTTGAAGCGAGAATTTAAACTGCGAAATGCCACTTCAATTATCAAATACCTGCGGGATATCGAGCCGGAATTTAAGGAGATTATGGAAGATTCCTCTAAATTTGGATTTGCCAAATCCTTTGTAACGCTCGGTCATCAAGCAGGGTTTGATATAAGTACGGGGGAAGGTCTAACACAATTTCAGGAGATATATAATGCTAGCATTGCTCCTCTACTTGCAGCTAAAAACTCCGATACATCGGGATTTTCCAGTAAACCGATAAGTGATAGTGCTGTCAATGGATCTAAAGCAAGTAAAGAAAAACAAAAAAAAGCAAAAAATACGGCGGCTGAATCGAGAAAACGCAACCGCACTAAGAAAAAATGAGGTTTAGCAAGTATCTATCCTCACTTCACTCTTCTTCTGATTTTTCTCAGCATCTTGTTAGCTTCTTCCCTCCCGCGAAACTTCCAAACTAATAAATAACACATCAAACAAAACCCGAAGATTCCTAACACGATCGCACTTTCTTCCGGTGAGTTGGTAGTTCGCTCGAACTTCCCACTCTTCGGACTTGCTTGGATGTTATTCTTAGTTACATCGTCTGTTTGCAGCTTTAAACTAAGTTCTGCGAGCGCATTACTATTTTTCAATGTGCGATCGATTTCTCGAAATGACGGCGGTGGCCCGCAGCTTGTTAAGGATAATCCCATAAGGATAAAAATTAAGAAATAACAGCGACATTTCATGATTTTTACCTTTCGGTCAGCGAAAAAGAGAATAAATCCATATAGGGCTTACTTACTCCGACGAAGAAACCGGGTTTTTACCTAATCTGTCGGTAGCAACGCGTCTTTTCGTAAAAAACCCGGTTTCTGGCCCCCACGTGTAAGTCCTATATAATGTAGATAATATATTCCGGCGATCGCACTTATGACCATACAAGAATTAGAAACTCAACTCTTAACCTTAAATGCGGTTGATAAAGCTAAACTAATCAGCATATTAACTCAAACTTTAACCAACGGTTCTCTAGGCATTAAAAAAACTCCTGGTGTGTGCGGAGGGGATGCCTGTGTCGGCAATACTCGCATACAAGTTTGGGTACTGGTGGGTTATCGCCGTCTCGGATGCAGCGATGCGGAACTTTTTAAGTGCTATCCCCATTTGACTGGGGCTGATTTAGTAAATGCTTGGGCTTATGCTGATGCTTACCCAGAAGAAATTGAACAAGCAATTAGAGAAAATGATTGAGATAGCAAACTATGACACTGAAAGAATTAGAAAAACAACTCCTTGCCTTAACTCCCGCTGAAAAAACTCAGGCAATACAGCTATTAGTCCAAAGTTTAAGCAATACTTGGCAAGGAATCGAAAAAACTCCCGGCGTGTGTGGTGGTAGGGCTTGTATTGCGGGGACTCGTATCCCTGTTTGGGTAATGGTTGAAGCTCGTCGTATAGGATATAGTGAAGCCGATTTGCTAGAAAATTATCCCACTATTAGTGCGGCGGATCTGGCAAATACCTGGGCTTATGCTGATGCCTATTCTGATGAAATTGAACTGGCAATCCGAGAAAATGAGGAAGCCTAAAACATGGCGCGTTTATATTCAGATGAGCAATACCCAATAGCTGTTGTCAGAATTCTGCGAACTCTCGGTCACGATGTTTTAACTGTTCAAGAAGCAGGAAATGCTGGACTTAAAATTCCTGACGATCGAGTATTAGAATTTGCAACGAGTGATTCTCGATCGGTGTTAACACTCAATCGGCAAGATTTCATCCGACTGCATCGCATCCAACCTAATCATTCTGGTATTATTACCTGCACTAACGATCGCAACTGGGAAAGGTTGGCATCACGTATTGATGAATCTATTTTGGCTGAAGAAACATTGACTGGCAAATTGATTCGGGTAATACGTCCCCAAAGCTGAAAAAAAGCCACTCGCCCTTCCCCACCTCACAACCTTATAATTAAATCCCCCATTGCTCCCAATATTAGGTAGAATTATTGGCGTGTCTGAGGATAAACTATATGCGCTGGGTTCGATATATTGCGATCGCGATCGTCAATGGTTTCGGTGTCGTCATCGGTATTATTTGGGTTGCAGTCCCCACAACAGTGGCTCAACCTTCCCTAAACTACCAACTCGCACTCTCTGCGCGACAGCCAGACGGCGAAACTCCGCAATCCCTTTCCGAACTCTACAAATTGCGCGATCGGCTGAAAGTACAATTAGATAACCTTGCCAAAACTTCCGACAGCGCCCCGTTTCCTGCAGAACTTTGGAAATCAGCAATCAACCGCCAGCAATCCCAAACTCTGACGCAGCAACTCCAAAACGTTCAAAGTCAGATTCAAATAGAAGAAAGAGCCAAATATAATTGGGACGATGCTGCTAAATTAGCCGCCCAAGCAGTCTTAATTGGACGCACTTCTAATCCTTCTTCTGCTACTTGGGAAGAGTCCCAGCGGCTGTGGCAGTTGGCTATCAATACGCTGCGACTCATTCCTCACGATTCTTTTTTGGCTGATGGGGCGATCGACAAAACCATCGAATACCAAGGAAATCTCAGTGTCGCTACCTATGAAATGCAAGTTGCACGTTCTGTTGAGAAAATTAGAGCTGAGGAAGAAGAGATAAGAGAGCGAGCCCGCAAAGAGCAAGAGAAAAAAGAATTTGCTCGTCGAGAAATAGAGAGAAAAGAGCAAGAGAAAAAAGACCGGGCTCGTAAAGAACTTGAAAGGCAAGAGTTTGAAAAGCAAGAATTAGCCCGTAAAGAACTTGAAAGGCAAGAACTAGCCCGTAAAGAACTTGAAAGGCAAGAGTTTGAAAAGCAAGAATTAGCCCGTAAAGAACTTGAAAGGCAAGAGTTTGAAAGGCAAGAGTTAGCCCGTAAAGAACTTGAAAGGCAAGAATTAGCTCGTAAAGAAGTTGAAAGACAAGAACTTGAAAGGCAAGAATTAGCCCGTAAAGAAGTTGAAAGACAAGAACTTGAAAGGCAAGAGTTAGCCCGTAAAGAAATTGAAAGACAAGAACTTGAAAGGCAAGAGTTAGCCAGACAAGAATTAGCCAGACAAGAACTTGAAAGACAAGAGTTAGAGAGAAATCAGCAAGCAACTTCTCAACCAACTCCTGAATCAACTGCAACACCAACTCCCGCCCCAGTTACGCCTGCTGCGTCCCCGTCGAACTTTTTGTTTGTGGGAGATACTAACAGAGATGGGCAAATTAACCAGCAAGACGAAGCGGGAAAAGAACAATGGTCTTTGTCCAAGGGCGCGCTAATTGTATTTAACGATCGCAATAACGAGCGCGGCAAGATACCGACTTGGAAACAAACCAAAGTTAGCGCTCCCCGCCGTGCAGCAATGCTTTCTCAAGTTAACTTAACACTGTCTGAAAGCTTTAAAACCTCTCAGTTATTTATCACGGCTGACAGCATTGCTAGCCCTCACATCAGCGTTTTTCAGAAGACGGGCGACGGCTGGCAACCTGTAGATATATCCGGTGCTAAACCTCTAGTTTTCAGCACGAATATTGTTTTAGGTGTCGAAGCAAAACAATTTGCCGATCGCAATTGGAACGGCACTGTTAATCTCAAAGCAACTGCCCAAAACAACGGTCAAGAAATCGCCTCCACAACAATCCAAATGGGCGTTAGTCCTTGGATGATAGCGCCCAATACAGCACCAGTAACCGAAGTTCAGG
Source organism: Microcoleus sp. N9_B4 (assembly GCF_036701635.1). NCBI lineage: Bacteria > Bacillati > Cyanobacteriota > Cyanophyceae > Oscillatoriales > Microcoleaceae > Microcoleus > Microcoleus sp. N9_B4. Next base: position 16,998 of record NZ_JAUBRC010000031.1, read on the forward strand.
TCAGCGACAGAGGCGCGGTAAACAGCGAATTTATCTCCCAACTGAAACAAGCAGTAGAACCCACGGGCGCTAAAGTAAAAATTCTCCAGGGCGATCGCACTTGGATGCAAGATACCCAGAAAAACGGATACGTTCAACTCCCCGAAAATTCCGAAATACGCCAGTTTAATGTAGCCCTAAAAAGCAATAACGAACAAGAGAACAACCCGCCTGTTAAATCAAGTCAAGACCGGGATTTGAAAGTAGTAAAAATTGGCAATCCTCGTTCTTTAGACCCCGTAAGTCAGTGGTCTGACGGATACGGCAATTTGCAGGTGACACCGCCGATTCCCGGACACCCAATGGGTCGAGTTTATTACGGGAATTCTGGAAATGCTAGTTTTAATCCAGAGGTACTTGATTTTATTCAAGCTCAGAGAATTCAAGGGCCACCAGTGGATATTGATACTTCTTGGCTTTTGACTCGCCAAGTCGATGAAATTATCAATTTTATTCCCACTCAAACTCCCGGACAATATGTAATGGCGATCGCCAGTCCCGAAGCCGGAGTTAAGCTGTTGGAAGAATTGGAGGGAAGAGGTTACGGCGATGTGGGGATCAATCGTGGTTTGAGCACTCAAACAACTGTCAGCGCCGCCTTGAAAAACCGTGCTTTAATTCAACACAATCTCTATTTGCAAAAGCAGAAACTTAATCCGATTATAGAGAAGTTGAAAAGAGAGTTTTTACTCGGAGACGACCAAATTATTCAAGTTCCAGTGATGTTTGGCTACAGCGGTTATGCTTGGTGGCCAAATATGGTCAATTCGGTGCCAGTTAACGGCAAGTTGTTAGTTTCAAATCCGCGCGGGCCAATGATTGAGGGGGTAGATTACACTCAGGAAAGATTGCGCCAACTGCTGCTTCCTGCTGGCGTCAGCGTTAGTTTTCTGGATGACAGGTATTATCAAGAATTGAAAGGAAACGTGCAGTCGGCGACGAATACTGTGAGGAAGCCTGAAGAGCGGCCTTTTTGGCAGTCTTTGCCTAATAATTACTAATGGGTAATTCGTAATGAGGAATGGGTAATTGGGAATTGGGAATGGGTAATTTGTAGGGGCGGGTTCACCAACAATACGCGCCTGTAACGAACAATCTCATAAACCCGCCCCCACCCAACGGTAAATCGCTAACTAATATCATGGCAGGTTTGTATGCAGATTAACAATCTTCCTTCTAACTTTTGCCTAAAGCTCGATAATTAATCCGTGTATCCGTGTCAAAATCCGTGTCGTGCCTTCTTCCTTATGCTAGATAATTTCAGTGCAGGCGATCGCACCAGTAACGTAAAATGTCTAAAAGCGGTCTTTGTAAAATAAATTTAGCCCCATGAGCGACGAACAGGAAAAAAAACAAATTTTGACTCAGCCACCGGAAACAATTTCCACTGCCAGTGATGAGTTCGAGCGCAGTGAAATTGCCAGTGTTGATTCAACTTCCGCACCAGCAGAAACTCCCGCAGAAATTGCCACGCCCGAAGATATTTCAGCGCCAATCGACGAGGCCGAAACAATTCCCGTTACCGCCGATAATACGTCGGAAACAACACAACTTGCAAGTTATCCGCCTCCAACAATTCCAACTGCCAACCCCGAACCAAAACCAGCCCGCTCGTGGCAAATCTTAGCAGTTTTTCTCAGCGGAATGTTAGTCGGTTCCGTCCTTAGTCTCGGCAGTTTGCTAGGGTGGAGAATGTATCAGGAAAGAACGAACCTTCAAATCAAACTACCCGCTGACGTACCCCTCCCCGAAAGCCCTCCAACCGTCGCCACAGCGCCCGTCAACCGCAGGCCCGGACTTCCCCCAGCCCCTGGAAATGGACGGCCCCCCACATTCCCTCCGTCGCCCCGTCCCACTCAAATACCCTCTGTGTCTGGCGTTCCGCAACTTGCTTCGCCGTCACCGTCGCCGTTGCCTTCTCCTTCTCCCGCTGCGGTTGAAACCCCTGTAACCGAGCGAGTTTACTTTCAAGCTGGTGCTACGGGAACTACTCTGAGCAATAGTTTGCGAGCCAACATATCCAGGCGCTACTTACTGGAGTGCAATAGCGGCCAAAGCATGACAATTAATGTTCAAGAAGGTCAAGTTAGCGCCGCAATTATTGCTCCTAACGGTGAAAAGTTAGGTACTGCTGACAGCGCAGGTCAGTGGCAAGGTCAACTAGCGAGTAGCGGCGATTATACTATTGAAATTTCAGGCGATCGCCAAGCAAACTACCAAGTTAAGATTGAAGTCAAATAGCAACTATAATTGTATCAGGGGGTAGTTACAAAATATATAAGCCCCCCTGTTGCTAATTACAAATTACCAATTACTTATTACCAATGATCGCACAAGTATCTGAAAACATCTACGAAGCAAAAACTCAGGAAATTGCCAAAGAAATCCTGAAGGCAACTCAAGACAAAAAGCGATCTTTTTTCGGTCAACTGCAAGACCAAATGCGCTGGGACGACAAACTAATGGATTGGGCGATGGCTAGCCCCGGACTGCGGGTGCAATTGTTTCGATTTATTGACTGTTTGCCGGCCCTCCGCAGCAAGCCGGAAATTGCCCGCCACCTGCAAGAATACCTGACGGCCCAAGAGGTAGAATTGCCCGAAGCTTTGAAAAAATTGCTCAATTTTACTAACGCTGATTCGATTCCTGGACAATTGGCTGCGACGACGGTTGCGCCTGCGGTGGAAACTTTGGCGCACAAGTATATTTCTGGGGAAAATATCAAGCAGGTAGTTAAAACTTTAGAGCGACTTCGCAAAGATAAAATGGGTTTTACAGTTGACCTTTTGGGGGAAGCTGTAATCACTGAAGCTGAGGCGCAAATTTATCTTAACCGCTATTTGGAATTGATGGCTGAACTCGCCAATGCAGCCAAGAATTGGCCGCAGGTAGATGCAATTGACAAAGCAGACGGCGAAACTCTGCCACGAGTGCAAGTATCGGTAAAGTTAACGGCTTTTTATTCTCAGTTTGACCCTTTGGATGCTAAAGGTAGCGAGGAGAAAGTAAGCGAGAGAATTCGCCTGTTACTGCGTCGCGCGCAGGAATTGGGCGCGGCCGTTCATTTCGATATGGAACAGTATGCTTACAAGAGTTTGACTCTGAGCATTCTCAAAGACTTATTGTTAGAGGAAGAGTTTCGCAGTCGCACGGATATTGGAATTACATTGCAAGCATATTTGCGCGACAGTGCTCAAGATTTGCGAAACCTGATTTCCTGGGCAAAAAAACGCGGAAATCCGGTAACAGTACGTCTGGTAAAAGGCGCTTACTGGGATCAGGAAACTATCAAAGCGATGCAGAAAGATTGGCCGCAGCCGGTCTACAATGACAAAGTTGCTACCGATGCTAATTTCGAGCAGATGACGCAGTTGCTGCTAGAAAATCACGAATATTTGTATGCAGCTATTGGCAGTCATAATGTACGATCGCAAGCGAAGGCGATCGCCATTGCCGAAACTCTCAATATACCGCGCCGCCGCTTTGAAATGCAAGTGCTGTATGGCATGGGCGACAAATTGGCTAAGCTTTTGGTCGATCGGGGTTATCGCGTCCGAGTCTACTGCCCCTACGGCGACTTATTGCCGGGAATGGCTTATTTGATCCGCCGTTTGCTGGAAAATACCGCCAACAGTTCTTTCATCCGGCAAAGTTCTGAAGAAATGCCGATCGAACAATTGTTAGCCGCGCCCGTTGCTAACGGAAATGACCAGCTAGTTTACAGCAAAGTATTTCCCAACGTTGCCGATACCGACTACGCCAATACCAAATTGCGGCAACAAGCAGAAACAGCCATCAAATCAGTGCGCGCCAACTTAGGTAAAACCTATTTACCGCTAATTAATGGCGAATACCAAAATACTGAAGCAACCGTTAACTCTCTTAACCCTTCCAATCCCACAGAAGTAGTCGGCACCATCGGATTGCTTTCCGAAGAACAGGCTAAACAAGCCATTGAAGCAGCAAAAGAAGCCTCCACCAGTTGGCGAAAAACCCCCGTCCGACAGCGCGCGGGCGTCCTCCGCAAAGCCGCAGAATTGATGGAACAGCGGCGGCACGAACTATCAGCTTGGATGGTGTTTGAAGTCGGCAAACCTGTCAGAGAATGCGATGCCGAAGTTTCCGAAGCTATTGATTTTTGTCGCTACTACGCCGACGAAATGGAACGGTTAGAACAAGGAAAAAATTACGACATCCCCGGAGAAACTAACCGCTACAGCTATCAGCCGCGCGGCATTTCTTTAATCATTTCGCCTTGGAATTTTCCCCTCGCAATTCCCGTTGGCATGACAGTTGCCTCCCTAGTTGCTGGAAATTGTACTTTGCTCAAGCCTGCGGAAGTTTCCTCAGTAATTGCAGCGAAAATAGCTGAAATATTGCTAGAAGCCGGAATCCCCAAAGGCGTATTTCAATACGTGCCTTGCAAAGGTTCAACCGTCGGCGCTTACATGGTGAAACACCCCGACGTTCACATGATTACTTTCACCGGTTCTCAGGAAGTTGGCTGTCAGATTTATGCCGATGCCGCGATTTTGCAGCCGGGACAAAAACACTTGAAACGAGTAATTGCGGAAATGGGCGGTAAGAATGCAATTATTGTCGATGAAAGTGCGGATTTAGACCAAGCAGTTGCAGGCGTAGTTTATTCGGCATTTGGATACAGCGGCCAAAAATGTTCCGCTTGTTCGCGAGTAATTGTGGTTGAATCGGTGTACGATAATTTTGTGGCAAGATTGGTAGAAGCGACGCGATCGCTCAATGTCGGCGCAGCAGAAAATCCCGGCACTCAAGTCGGCCCTGTGATCGATGCAAATGCCCATTCGCGCATCCGCGAATACATCGAAACAGGCCGCGCCGAAGCTAAGATAGCTTTAGAAATGCCGGCACCGGAAACCGGTTATTTTGTCGGCCCAGTCATTGTTACCGAAGTATCGCCGACAGCAACTCTCGCCCAAGAAGAAATTTTCGGCCCGGTTTTGTCGGTGATTCGGGCAAAGAATTTCAGCGAAGCGATTGTTATTGCTAACGGCACGAATTTTGCTTTAACCGGCGGATTGTATTCTCGCACGCCTTCGCATATCGATCGAGCCGCATCCGATTTTGAAGTCGGAAACCTGTACATCAATCGCGGAATTACCGGGGCTGTGGTATCGCGGCAACCCTTCGGAGGATTCAAACTTTCGGGAGTTGGTTCTAAAGCGGGTGGCCCGGATTATTTGCTGCAATTCCTCGAACCCCGCACAATAACCGAAAATATTCAGCGGCAGGGTTTTGCGCCGATTGAAGGAGTCGATGATTAATCATTCCTTTGTTCGTAGTGAGGACTTCAGTCCTCTCTCTGGCTGTTAAGTTAGTAGGGTGCGTAAGCGCGCACCTTACTGGTGGGGTAACAGAAAAAATTTGTGCCAGATTAGCTAGTTATAAAATGGAATCTACGACTGATCGCGATCGACTAAATTCTCACAACCCTTCAGTTGACAAGTGGCTGCGATTTTTAATTATCGCCGTATTAGTCATCGGCATTTTATTTCGCTTCGCCAATCTCGATCGCAAATTTTACTGGATCGACGAAACCTATACTTCTTTGAGAGTTTCTGGCTACACCGAAGTCGAAATAATCAAAGAAATTACGTACCAGAAAATAACCTCGCCTGCGGATTTACAAAAATATCAGCAGATAAATTCCGAAAAAACTTTAAGGGATACACTGAATTCTTTAGCAACAGAAGACCCCCACCACCCGCCGCTGTATTATGTACTAGCGCGATATTGGGCGCAATGGTTCGGCAGTTCCGTTGCAGCAATGAGAAGTTTAGCGGCCGTGATTAGCCTGCTAGTATTTCCCGCAATTTATTGGCTGGCTTGGGAGTTATTTGAATCTTCAGCCGTAGCGTGGATGGCGATCGCACTTTTCGCAATTTCTCCCTACCACATCCTATTTGCCCAAGAAGCAAGACAGTACAGTTTGTGGACATTAACTACTATTTTATCCAGTGCAGCCTTGCTGCGAGCAATGCGTCCTAACGAAAATCAAAATGCTTTCGCCCTCGTTCTTTCCTGGGCGCTTTATGCAGGCACAGCAACACTGGGATTGTACACCCACTTGTTATTTGTCTGCGTCGCTGCCGCCCACGCAATCTACGTCGCAGTTATTGCCAACTGGCGCGATGTGAAAACATTCATTTCCTATTATGTAGCCTCTTTAATCGCTTTGATCTGCTTCATGCCTTCCCTCGTAAATACTGTAGAAAACTTCAATCAAGTTAGAAGCACAACAGCATGGGCAGAACAAACAAATTTCTTAAGATTAGTCAGCAGGTGGGTTGGTTCCATCACCATAGCATTTTTTGATATTGGCATTGATGGAACCGCCAACGCCACACAACTAGCCTTGCTAATTCCTGTTGGGATTATGATTCTAGCTTTAGTCGGCTATGCCCTTTATTATCTATGCCGACAAACACCAAAGCGAGTGTGGTTGATTGTATTGTTATTAATTGCAACAACTGCTTTGTTTTTAGCAGTGCCTGATATAATCAAGGGTGGAAGGCGATCGGGAAATCCGCGCTATTTAGTTCCTTGTTATGTGGGAATTCAGCTAGCAGTGGCTTACCTGCTGTCTGCGAAAATTAGTAACAATTTGGAGAAGTTCAAACAGCAAAAACTGTGGAAAATAGTTATAGTGGCAGTTTTTTCCGCAGGTATTATATCCGGTGGAGTTAGTTCTCAAGCAGATATTTGGTGGAATAAAGGCAGCGGTTGGTTGGGTGCCTTGGAAGTAGCTGGGACTGTCAATCAAGCCAGCAATCCCCTATTTATCAGCGATGCAAATATTGCATATATCATGCCTTTAAGTTATTACCTAGAACCAAAAGTCAAACTGCTAATAGAACCCCGCTGTTACACTTCTTGCTACAAAAATCGAGAATTGGCCAAGAAAAAACCCCAACCCCCGCAAATTCCCGCCGGTTTCGATGAGTTGTTTTTATACCGACCCTCCTCTACTTTGCGATCGGCAATTCAGCAACAAAACTATCAAATAGATCCGGCTGACACCAATGTCGAGCTTAATCTATGGAAACTTACCAAGAAATAATCTAAAACATTAAGCCAAAAAACACGGGTTTGCTGCCAAAAAATGTCTTGTTCACTGCGACATACTGGCCATAAACGGCATTTGTGGAAGTATGTCGCAAGTAGAGTTCGATAGGTTTGCTTTTCGTGGTAAGCTAAAAGTTAAGAATAAAAAAATAACATCAAAAATCTCAAATGACAGTCACTGAAACCTCCAACATTCGTAAACTGCTGTGTGATCCAGACTTAGGGCTGATCCCTCACCTAGAAAAGTGCCTGAAAGATTTGCACTCATCTGCGATCGCCAGTGGAGAGAAATTCAAGGTAGAACCTTACGATATAGAACTCAAAAGCTGCCACACCCAGAAGCATCCCAACGACCAAAAACCCCTCGTTACCCAGTCAGTGTTAATAAAAGTTCCCCTGACTGGGAAAGTTGAAGACAAGATGCACCTCTATCTAATCGCAACTGAGTTGCAGAACCAAATCGACTTCAAAATTATCGACTGGAGTGCCTTAGAACGCCGCCAATACGATATTCAGGGCATCCCCTTAAAGCAGCCGATCACCAAAATAGACGGCCAGATGAATTACGAGTTAGTATTCGATCGACCAAGCTACTGCTGCATCACCCTGTGCCGCCAATTTGACTTAACTTACGCCGCCAATTTTTAATTGGGCTTGTAGTGGCGGGTTTCACCAACAATATTTAGGTTAATTAACAATCTATAAAACCCGCCCCTATCCCACGGTAAACCCCTTGTACATTTTTCGCATTCAATACAAATCAATGTTGATGTAGATTGTTAGTTGTGTGGGGGCGGGTTTATGTAGATTTAACTGGTTCCCAAGCTCTGCCTGGGAACCGATGTCACTCTTGCTCTGCCTCGGCTGCGACAATGGAGGCAGAGCCTCCGGATATGCGTTACCAGGCAGAGCCTGGTAACGAGTATAATCATTTAGGATTGCTATAGATTCTTAGTTGTGTGGGGGCGGGTTTATGTAGATTGTTAGTAGCAATTCTATATTGTTGGTGAAACCCGCCCCGAGGAAATTTGGTAACAGTATGTCAAGCCAATTACCAATTACCAATTACCAATTATCAATTAATTCAAACCGCTCGATTCGCAGTTTCCGCAAGAATCCTCTTAATATCAGCAGGAGTCAGACTCGGATTAGCTTGCAACATCAAAGCTACCACGCCGGATACTTGTGGCACTCCCATGGAAGTACCCGCAAAATATCGATAGGGAATCCCCGGTTGAGAAAGCGGCACAGTTGAATAAACATCACCAGAATCCGCCCTGCCACCGTCGCCGCCCGGAGCAACAAAATAATTAATAGTCTCCCCACCCGCCCGGTTAGAATAATCTGCAAACAAGCCATTTCGGGTAACACCACCGACAGCAATTCCTACCTCATTGGCAAACCGAGCCGGATAATCTACTTGTGGGCGAGCATCATTTCCCGCCGCCGAAATCACGATCGCGCCTTGAGCTTCAGCCGCTCGAATCGCATCCAATTCTTGAGCATTCAACTGTAGGCCGCCCAAACTCACATTAATAATCTTCGCTCCATTTGCCACCGCATAATTAATCGCATTAATTTCATCCCTAATTTTACCTACCCCTGCCCGATCGAGTATTTTCAAAGGCATAATTTTCGCAGTCGGAGCCGTTCCAGTAATCCCAACCCCATCTTTTTTCGCAGCAACTAAACCCGATATATGAGTGCCGTGATTGTTATCATCCATCGGGTCATTATCGTTATTGACAAAATCCCACCCTCGGAAATCGTCCACAAAGCCATTGTTGTCATCATCAACCCCGTTGCTAGCTTTATTGCGACCGATCGCATCAACACCAGTTTCCCCCGCATTACTCCAAATATTCCCCGTCAAATCCGGGTGATTGTAGTCAACTCCGCTATCGATAACTGCCACCACAATTCCGTCTCCAGTCAACCCCTGGGCCCAAACCTCTGGAGCTTTAATTAAATCTCTGCCCCACTCGTCTCCGCCCAAGTCGGCAACATCAGGAAAAGTTGCAGTACCTTGAGCTTTAGCAACTGCCGCCGCTGCATTCACCAAACCAAACCCAAAACGAGAGTCAAAACCCGGCAAGTTGCTCGGATTGTTAGGAGAAACAGTTGCAGGGGTTGCAGACAGATTGAGGGAGAAATTTGTACTGCCTTGGTATTGATAAACTCGGACAAAGTAAGTTCCTGCGGCTAAACCGTTGATGTCGATCGACTCAGGCGATAAATTCGGTTGTTGAGAAGAAGCAATAATATCGGTGAAGTCAATAGAATTGTCGCCGTTAATATCTTTAATTAGAGCAACATCAACATCTGCCGTCAAACCGCTGACAGTTAATTTAAAGTCGCTAGTTGCAGGCAAAGTAAAGCGGTAAAGGCCGTCTGGCCGGGCGTTGCTAACCGAGTCTGCGATCGTTTGAGTGCCGCCCAAAACGCCTAAATCGCGAGCTTGATCCAGTTGGTTGCCCAATACGGTAGTTGCAGAGATGAATGTATTGGCGAGGTCTTGTGGAGATGCGTTGGCTACCAAGCCTAAAATAGCATTGGATTGGCGAATTTTAATTAATGTATTGGAAATACCGGGGGCGATCGATATTTCTTCGAGAATCAAGTCAGCTTCGGTAAGATTGTCAGTCAGTCCGATCGAATCCACAAAACTGTTAAAGTCAGTAATCACGTCTGCAGCAGCGGGATCGGAGACTGCGGAGTTGCTGCGGAGGACAAAGGTATCTGGGCCCAAACCCCCTGTCAGCATATCTTTGCCCCCATCGCCCACTAAAACGTCGCTGCCGTCGCCGCCGTTGAGGGCGTCATCTCCCTTACCTCCCTGCAAGGTATCGCTGCCGGCATCGCCAAACAGGAAGTCGGCGCCGACACCACCGTTAAGCAAATCGTTGTCTGCGCCCCCTAACAGCGTATCGGAATTGCCACCGCCGAGAATGCGATCGTTACCATTATCACCGCTGATGCGATCGGCATCCGACGAACCGACAATAAAATCGTTGCCGCCGAGGGCAAAAAATCCGTTAGGATAAGGAGTCAAAAAGCCCGGAGTCAAGGCGAAACTATTGGGGCTATCATCTAAAAGATAGGAAAGACCGTCAGGGCTCGGGCCGGGCATAGAAATGTACTCCTAGCGAGGTATATGGATCTAAATTTTAGATTTTAAATTTAATTTTGTGGTTAAGAAGGCCCTAAATAGTCTGTAAGGCGGGCATTACGGACTGTCTGTAGAGGCCTGCATGGGTTAGGTTAAACTGAGATATTGCCCCATTCTCAATTACTTGTTTAGGAACAGGCTTTTCGGCCTGTTCCACAAAAATGTTGAGTTATTGTGGAACGGGCATCTTGCCCGTTTAGGAACAGGCTTTTCGGCCTGTTCCACAAAAATGTTGAGTTATTGTGGAACGGGCATCTTGCCCGTTCTTGACAATGGTGCAACATCTCAGGTTAAACAGATTTATTCCGTCATATCATGCCGTGTAAATCAACCACAATTCCGCCTTAGCTCATCTAAAATATAAAATCTAAAACAGTATAACTTAATCCCAAATTCAAAAATCGGGATCAGAAAATGGGAAAACAACACTTGCATCGAATTCAGAATTTTTTAAATCTCGCGAAATCGCATTTAAAGCCTTATTTGCGCTATTTGATTTTGGGCGGGACGTTTTTATTTATTGCCAAAGCTTTTTTAACTCACTGGCGAGAAGTGGCGAATATCCAAATTCGAGCCGAAAGTTTTCCGTTGCTGGCGATCGCCCTTGGCGTCACTTTATTTTCTCTAATTTTCGTCGGCTGGGTGTGGATGTTGATTTTGCGGGAATTCCGTCAACCTGTAACTGCCGCGTGGGCGATTCAAGTTTTTCTCAAAACTAATATTGCCAAGTATTTGCCGGGGAATATTTGGCATTTTTGGGGTAGAATATTGGACGCGAAAAAGGCAGGTATTTTTCCGAAAGCTGCTACTCTCAGCGTGTTGCTGGAACCGCTGCTGATGGCTTCTGCGGGCGTTTTGATTGGGTTGATTTGTTTTGACAAATTCAATTGGTTTTTGCGGATTTTCGGTTGTGCTGCTATTTTAACGGCGATTCATCCCCGAATTTTAAATCCGATCGTTCTCTTTGTGGAGCGGTTGAAGTTATCAAAGAATAATGGGGAAAATTCAAATACTGGGGAGGCGGCAGGGGAGGGACTGAATTTTCGTGTAGAGTCTAGCTCCAATCTAGCTAAAAAAATATCCAATGTCAAGTCCCGTCGCCAAATTAATTTGCCAATTAAACGCTATCCTTTAGTGCCGTTAATCGGACAAATGTGTTTTATCGGATTGCGGGGCTGCGGATTTTTGCTAACTGTAATGGTTTTAACTCCGGTGAACTTTAGCAATATTCCCAACTTGTTAGGTGCGTTTTGTTTTGCGTTTGTTGTCGGTTTAGTTGTGCCTGGTGCACCGGGGGGAATGGGAGTATTTGAAGCAACGGCGATCGCCCTGCTGTCCGATCGCTTTTCTACGGGTATAATTCTGGGTGCGGTGGCTTTGTATCGGATAATTAGCATTCTGGCGGATGTTTCGGGTGCCGCTTTGGCAAAGCTCGATCGCCAGCGCGATCGGCACCGTTAAAAACAGTAAAAAAAGGTGAATTTAAAACCGCATATTATCGTGATTGTAGGGTGCGGGGCTGAAAATGTGAGATTATGTGCGATCGAACTACAAACCTGTTTAATTGCGGATGCGATATCAGATTAAAGCATTTTTTCCAGAAATTGCTTGGCGCGATCGCACTTCGGGTTGCTAAAAAACTCCTGCGGCGGCACATCTTCCGCCACCTTTCCGCCATCCAAAAACAATATCCGGTGGGCGACTTCCCGCGCAAAACCCATTTCGTGAGTTACAATTGCCATTGTAATTCCCGTTTTCGTCAAAGCTTTCATTACATCTAACACTTCTTTAACCATTTCTGGATCGAGTGCAGAAGTCGGTTCGTCCATCAACAAAATCTCCGGTTCCATAGCCAAACAGCGGGCGATCGCCACCCGCTGTTTTTGTCCCCCCGAAAGCTTAGAAGGATAAACGTCCGCCTTATCTGACAAACCCACTTTTTCCAGCAATTCTAACCCCTTCAGACGCGCCTCATCCGATCCAACCTGCTTCACCTTTACAGGCGCATACATCACATTTTGCAGCACAGTCATGTGCGGGAACAAGTGGAAATGCTGAAAAACCATCCCCACTTTCTGGCGGATTTTCATAATATCTGCCTTCGGCAAAGTAATATCCACCCCGTCAATGTATATGTGTCCAGAAGTCGGAATTTCCAGTAAATTCAAACACCGCAAAAAAGTAGACTTGCCGCACCCCGAAGGGCCGATAATGGCAATTACTTCTCCTTTATGAATCTCAGTAGTTATCTCGCGCAAAACCTTAAGATTGCCAAAAGATTTATACAGGCGATCGACCTTAACTGCTACTTTGGAGTCTGCGTTCGAGTACATTGGCCCCCCAAGTTAAACTAAGCACCATCAAATAATAAATTGCGCCGACAAATATCAAAGGTTCAAAGTAAATATACTTTTCTGCTCCCACAATTGTAGCGCGGCGCAGCAAGTCTTCTACGCCAATTACTGAAACTAAAGCTGAATCCTTCAGCAAAGCAATACTTTCATTCACCAATGCAGGCAAAATATTTTTCAACGCTTGCGGCAAGATAATATCGCCCATCATCAGTTTGTAGGGAACCCCAAGGGATTCTGCGGCTTCTTTTTGACCTTTATCTACGGCTTGAATTCCCGCGCGGATTGTTTCGGAAATATAAGCCCCAGAATTCAGGAAAAAAGTAATGACGCCAGCTTGCAGCGCCGATATATTATAACCCGTAAGCTGCGGCGTTGCAAAATAAACTAAAGTCAACTGCAAAATTAGTGGCGTTCCTCGAAAAATAGAAGTATAAGCAGTACCGAACCAAGCCAGCGGTTTAATGCTAGAAATCTTAAACAGAGACAGCACAATTCCCCAGATAAATCCGAGAAATGCCGACAGCAAGGTAAAAGTTAGCGTTACCCAAAGCCCGGACAAAATATAAGGCAAACTCGGCAAGATTTTGCCAAAATCTAACCCGAACTTGGACGCTACCGCAGGCTGATTTGCTTGAGCAGGTTCTTGCGGAATCGGTCGAGAAAACCACTTAGTAGCTAGTTCCTTAATTTGACCGCTGGCTTTCATTTGTTGGAGGACTCGGTTGAATTCGGGAACTAATCTCGAACCTTTCGGAAAGGCGATCGCCGAACCGCTTTCTTCAGTATTCGGGATTGTGTTAAATTCCAAGTCCGGGTTCGCTGCAGCATAACCCGTAGCAACAGTATCCTCGATCACTCCCGCCGCGAGACGGTTCGATTTAATTTCTTGAATGATGTCAGGAATCCTATTCAGAGGCGCCAGTTGCACACCGGGCATTTTTTTCACAGCTTCCTGCTGAATGCTTCCGAGTTGAACGCCTACTTTTTTCCCGGCTAAATCTTCAGGTTTGGTCAAATTGCTGCCTTGATTGGCGACAATTGTATTTTGAGCTTCGTAGTAAAGGTCCGAAAAATCAACATTTTTTTTCCTTTCTGCTGTGGGCGTCATTCCAGCCATCACAAAATCGGCTCTTCCCGCCTGCAAAGCGGGAATTAAGCCGTTAAAATCCATGCCAACTACTTTCAGTTCGTAGCCTAATTTTTTAGTAATATATTTGGCAATATCGATGTCAAAACCGATGATTTCGTTGCCGCTAACAGCGGTATCTTTAAATTCATAGGGCGGGTAGTCTGGGGAAGTCGCGAGTGTTAAAGTCTTGTTGGCTTGGGCGTAGCTGGCGATCGCAATTAAACAAAGGGCGATCGCGATCGCCGCCGCCAACATTGATTTTAATTTTAAACGTTTCATATCGAACATTGTCCTACAAAATCCCCTTGCCAACAAATTATGCGAAACTTCACAATTATGTCACCACTCTAAAGATAGATAAGATGGGTAGGGTGCGTCAGGTTGGAGATTCTTAGTCAGCATAGAAAGTGTGATTCTGACGCACTATTTGTTGCAAAATGCGTTAGTTATGAAATTGTTGGTTTGTAGGAAAAATCATGCTAACTGACGCACGCTACTTAAAGTAAATCACGCTCCATACTTAATCCGTGTATCCGTGTCAATCCGTGTCGTGCCTGCCTTCTTCTCTAACATTTTAGAAGGTAAAGCTTGTCCGCACAACTCCCACCCATGTTGTACCGTTGTTCTAGTTGCGATCGGTATTTCTAATCACCCAGCATATTCCATTTGTATGTGGTACAAGGTATTCAGTAGCTCAGAGCAAAAGCTGATTGGGCGTGGGTTTCTTACGATTTGTTGGAACTGATATCGAATCGGATTGTGAATGAGGTTAAGGGGGTGAACCGGGTGGTTTACGATATTACTTCTAAGCCGCCGGGAACGATCGAGTGGGAGTGATGGGTACTTAGGGTGATCGAGTAGGCGGACTAGGTTAAACTTAACTATTTGTCGATCGGGCATGGAAGATAGTTGGGTTGACTTTTGTCCGTCTGCGGGACTTACGCACTCTTGGATGAAGAACCCGTTTTCTGGCTAGATACTTTGCTGCAAACAAGATTTCTCGTATAAACCTGGTTTCTTAGCCCAAGCGTCCTTAAGTTTGTAGTGAGGACTTCAGTCCTCAAAAGTCCGCCCCGGGCTGACGACAAATAATTTTATTATCCGTGATTAACTGGACATAATCTGACTATTTGCCTCAGCATCTAACATCAACTCGTCGGAAAACTGGCAATGTTTCTCGCCCCTGATTAAGTTCTTTTGCTAAAACTAATCCGGGAAGAGATAAGTTAGACAAATCCTCAATCAATTCGCTATAGGTTCTAAATTTATCAACTTCAACACCAACTAAAGCATAGCGAAATGAAGGAGCCAACTGTAGAGTGTGATAGAGAAAAATACCTAACTCTGTCATTACATAAGCACTTTCAGGGCTATCTATTCCCAGTTCACTAATATTATTGGGATAAACCCGACACCAGCCGTTTTGCTCGATATCTTGAAAAGTGTCTGTGCGACATAGACATTGGCGACCATTTGAGAGTAGCCATTCAAGTCCCTCAAAATGTTGAGAAAATTTATTGACATTGCTTTCATCTGAGCCACATTCTGCCGATAAACTGAATATCCCTGCCATTATTATAGACTCGCGACTCACGTTCTCACTATGCTAAAAAATAAAAAATTTATCAGCAGACAGCTAGACTACAAGAACTTTATAAACTAAACAAGTTTGGATAGTTCTTTTGCTTTTTGAAGTAGCAATTCCGCTCTTGAAACTAGAAAATCATCATAATTGTCATCTGTGAACGCATTGGCAGGGCATAAATGTGTTGCTATTATTTCCTGGAAAGTTTGATCGTTAGCAGGCATTTCAGTACGGTATGTGCTAGGTTTGTGATTTTTTATTTTATTGTTATCAGTTCTAGCAAGTAATGAAAAATTGACCAAACAATTTATTTTATCGTCTTTATACTTTTGCAGGGTTCCCAAGTAAGCTTTTGGAAAAATATGATGAAATTCCTTTCGATTACCTTGGGATAAAACATCTTGCAACGATATCTTCGTACCTTGAATAAAGTTTAATGGTTTTCCTTGTGCTAAAAGGAGAATAAATGTATTTGTTGCAACTGAACTCATTCGGAAGGAGTTTTTGAGAAAGAAGCTAGTATCTAAGGATACGTCAAATTCTCCAAGTTTATGAGGTTTGCCTGCCTTAAGCTTTTGTACTTCTTCCAAATCTACATCGGTACTCTTAGCTCCTCCCCTTGCATATCTTTGAGAAAAACACGCACGCCAAAACCATTGCTTTATAACTTCGTATTGCTCTTGAGGTACAGGATGTGGTTGTGTTTGTGACGAAGCGAAGAACGAGGCTAAAACGGCTAATATATTTTCCATTGGTAACAGCTTAAGAGAGAAAACATTTAGCTCATCCTTTAAAAAGTCAATAGCCCTAAATATGCCTGTCTGAATTTCCTGAAATTTGTTTCGTACTGCACTACCAGGAAGTTTCATAAAATCTTCTGGATCGACACGATTCCTTACTACTGCAGAGCAGCATTTGAGAAGTAAATCTGATCCTACCTCTTTAAAACCGAATGGTTCAAGTTCTTCAGCAACTTCTTTAAACTTTTCTTGTAAGTCAAAATCTTCACTCCAGTTCCAGACAGATAAAAGCTGAAAAGTATCTAATTCGACCCCTTGCCTATTAATTCTCTCAAAAACGGTTGCAACATATTTCGGTTCTTCACTTTCAAAGCGTTCTACAGGAATTCGGGCTTTGGTAAATCTTTCGATTAGCTCGTCTATCTGTTCTGCTAGACTATCATCTAAATCTCTAGTGACTTTCCTATAGTTACGAGCGTCGAAAACATACTTCAGTGGGAAAAATTTGGTGGGATCATAATTTGTAATATCTTCCAAATATTTAAAGGGAATAGATTCTTTGCTATTTATTTCAAAAAAAAGATCAGTCCACTCAGTAGGTTCGCCATCTTCAGCAGTAAGAGAATTTTGAAATATGCCAAAAATTGAAGTTATTCTCTGTTGCCCATCAAGCACATAATCTATTGGATATTCTGCCTCATTATCAGGAAGTTTATAAGGCCCCAGATTCCTTTCTGTTCGCAAACAATTTCTCGTTCTCCAAATTAATACAGAACCAAAGGGGAAACCTTTATAAATACTGTCTATAAAGTAGGCAACTCGATCGCGATCCCAAACAAAACCACGTTGAAAAGACGGAATTCTAATCCTTCCCCTTTTCACATCAGAGATTAAATCTGTAATAAAGTGGTAAGTGTCAGCCATAGATAGTTAAGTTGAAGCTAGCTTTATAGTTATAGCATAGCGACATCCAACCGTTAACCTCGCCCAACTCCTGCTTTCCCCAACTCACCGAAACCAACCTCCGCCAAAATATGCAAATCTTCTGCATCGCAGCAAATTCGATCGCCCCGTAGGCGTAGCCAGCCTTAGGCATCGCCCCGCCGCCAAAATCTACCTGCAACTAATCAAAAAACACCACTTCCCATCCACAGAAGGCACGCCCCGCAGCCTCACGGAACTCAAAATCTACTGTCAACTCCTAGACTGGGATAAACACCCCGTTCTCATTTTCTACAAAGATGCGATACTTCAAAGTTTTAGCCAAACTTTTCTGGATGCCCTCACGCGCTTCGACACTACCATCTGCCCGATCGCCGACTCACCCCATTCCACCATGCCTACTTTCTCTCTCCAAAACCTCCACCTCATCCAATCTATTATGACTTGGCTGCAACGGACTATCTTAGAAACTTAAAGCCGATCGCTAATAAAATAACATCATTAAAATAAATACAAGCGTTCACTTTTCATCAAAGTTATATGCAGGGAATCAGCATTCACCATACCTGTAACGCCATAGAGTACGATCGCGCCGCCACATTAATCAAACAATATACTCCCAACCCAGAACATCGATCGGCTCTTTTAGAAATCCTCCAGTCTCGCCCAACCGACGATGCTTACTACCAAGTCAGTTACCGAGAGACAGACTACTACCCGCTGAGGTGGTTGCGCGCTTTAGGTTCAGAAGTCGAGATTCTGCTACCTTGGGACTTGCGACAGAAAATGGCCGTAGAAATCCAAAAAACTGGGAACTTGTACCAATAGTCTTTTGCTCGATAATTATCAAAACTGTTGTGGAAAACTTACCGATTTCTGGGGAAAACCCCCCTTTTCCTGTGGAAAACTGCAACTCAATTAAGTGCGATCGCATTAACTCCATTGATAGCATTTAAAAAATTGGAGGAATTGCGATCGCAAAAACCACCTTCCTCCTTCATCCCTCAACCTGCTGTTTGCTGGGGATACAGCCTACATTTTTCCTCCTTCCTGCTTCCTCTTTCCTTCTTCCTTTTCTTCAGAATCGTAGCTAATTTGGTCGGACTCGTAAGCCGGCGGCTCAACGTGAATTAAGATGCGTACAGGGCTGAAACGTTCTTCCAAACGGGCTTCTACTTCTTCTGTAATCCGGTGAGCTGTTTCTACATCGATAGCATCCACAATCATGTGCATATCAATAAATACTTGACGCCCTACAACGCCACGGGAGGCGATCGAGTGACAGTTAACAACCCCCGGTACATCCATTGCGATCGTGTGAATTATCTCCGGTGCGATCGCCATTTCATCCACCAACCAAGGCAGATTTTCCCTTAAAACTTTCCAACCGCTGCTAAATACCAAAACAGCCACAGGAAAAGACAAAAACACGTCCAGAAATTGCAATTGAGGTATGTTTAAAACCTCCCCTTGCCAAACACCGATCAACCCGCCGATGACCATAATTGTCACCCAAACATCGCTCATCGTGTGCTGCGCGTCAGCCACTAAAATCGCGCTACCGAGACGTTTCCCAACCCTGCGCTCGTAAAAAGTGACAAAAATATTAATTCCCAGTACAATCAACAAAATCCACAGTTCATTTGGCGATATTTTGACAACTGTGCCACCTTTGAGCAACCTTTCGACAGCGCCGCTGAGAATTTCAAAACAGGCAATTCCCAGAAAAACAGCTATTCCCAGAGCTCCGAGAGCGTCAAATTTCTGGTGTCCGTAGGGATGATCGCGATCGGGCTGCGGATTGGCATAATGATTAGTTACCAATCCTAAAATATTATTAGCGCTGTCCGTGACACTGTGCAAAGCATCTGCCAGCAAACTGAGGGAACCAGTCAGCCATCCCACGGCTGCTTTAATTGCCATCACTAGCAAATTTAGCAATAAGGTAATTATTAAAACCTTGCGGATTTCCGAACGGTTATCGGCCACCATAAAATATCCTCGCTCAGCCGTCAAGTTTTCTGGTTTCTAGTTTAAAGCTTATCAAGTCATAAAAGGTTAAAACTCTTGCTGAATCTAGCTTGCGACTAGATTTAGATTCATTAATTTAGCCTAGCTTCTTGAGAGAAATTTTAATTAGTAGCAGTTTCGCAGCCCAATTTAGTTGGCAGGTACTTCTTTTAGGTTATTGTATATTTTATCATTAACAATAGTATGTTAAATTTCATTGCCCATGTCTCTTTCTCCGCTGACACTGAATTTAGTCGAAGGTTCTGTCTCCTTTAGCTTTTCCCCGCAAGCCGCGCGGGATTTGCAAAGCGAAATTGCAGCTTTGATGGAAAGCTTGAAAGCTGTAGCAGCCAAAACCGCTGGCGCTAAAGCTTCTCCCCAAAAACCGATGGAATATCGCTATGCAGGAGATGTATTTTTGGAAGTTTTCTGCAACCCGAATATCTGGCCAACTCCTTTTGCTGCGAAAGTGCTGATTACGGTTCGGGACGATCGCGTGCGCGTCACCACCGAAGCCGAACTCAGCCGCCTGCGCGACGATCTCGCTCAGTATATCGAACAAGTCGGTTGAGAATCTCAACCTCGATCGTTTGTAGTTAATAGGTTGAATCTGAGTTCAGATACCATTCTCGCTTAACAGGCTTTCCGACCTGTTCCACAAACATTAAATTTTCTTGTGGGGTGGGCTTCTAGCCCGCCCCTGAAAGGCTTATTGAAAGAGGATAACTATCTGCAGGCGACGCCGACCATTCCCACATTGAACCTGCATAATTCTTAGCATTAAATCCCACATTTGTCAACACACAATTCAACCATGCAGAGCGAATTCCCCCGGAGCAATAAATCACAATTTGATTTGACTGCAAAACTCCTTTCTGCTGTAAAATAGCGACAATTTCCCCGCGATCCAGCAGTTGTCCCTGTTTGTCCATTAACTGTTTGTAGTAAAGGTGAACCGCACCCGGAATGTGGCCGCCCCGCTTTTCTCCGTAAGGCGTTTTACCTGCATATTCTCGCGGTTCTCTGGCGTCGATAACTACTAAATTATCATTGCCGAAAATAGCTTTCAATTCATCCCGCTGAATTTCCCAATTCGAGCGGCGAGATATTACAAAATCTCCGGTTTTCGGTGGATTATTTGCAGCTTTTACTCGATTAATTCCAGCTTTGATTAAAGCCCTATATCCTCCATCGACAAAAACTGCTTTTTCGTGTCCCAAAGTCCGCAACATCCAAACAATTCGCCCGTCTTCGCCCCAACCTTTCACGGAATCGGCAACGACTATGACAGGTTTGTCTTGACAAATACCAATTGCTTGCAGTTTTCGAGTTAAAACTGTATTATTTTCGATAATTTTTCCCTTGTGGGGGAAGTCGGAACGCGAAAATTCCTGCCAAGTTACGGGAATAGCTGGTGGGAGACGGCAAAACCACTTTAAAATGGGTGCGCGAGCATCTAGTAAAGTAGATCCTTGTTCCAGCAATTGCTTAGCTAAATCTGCATTTACTATCCAGTTATTTGCTAAATTACCCAGTAAATTAGACATAATTTATTGAGCGACTTTTGCTGTATTAGCACCGCAGGCTAAAACCCCTTTGGTATTAGTTGGATTAGGTGGTTTAATCTTGCCAGGAGCAGCATTTAGACACAAGATTGTTTGGGTCTTATTTGCCACCAAAAAGACTCCTCCCACAAAACTTTTGAGATTAGCTTGCTTCGATACTCCGTAGTTAAATACAGCACCTTTGTTGACCATGGCGATCGAGTAGCTGTAATTGGCTTCGCCAGGTTTAACTTGGAGACCGAGATAAACCAATAGATTGGAAACAGAACTTGTAAAGCCTGCTTTTTCAGCATAGTAAACTTGCTGAGCTTTATTCATCGAACCCACAAATTGTTTGGCTTCTGATTCCTTAGCTTTAAGCGTTTGTGACACTTGAGCTTCCGAGACTGGACTGAAAACAACTGGCAGAATTAGAGCTGCGATCGCAACTTTGAGCTGCCAGTTGCGGCTGCTAGGAATCATGCTTAATTTCACCGATAACAGGTGGAATGAGCGGTTGAGCAACATACAATTAAACTAATTGTTTTGCCTGAAACTGTTTCAACGCCCCAGGAGCAACCGTGCCGTGTTCTGTGATTATTCCCGATATTAATTCCGCCGGAGTTACGTCAAAAGCGGGATTGTAAAATTCTACTCCCACAGGACAAATTCGCGTAGTTCCAACTTGATACATTTCAACGGGATCGCGTTCTTCAATGGGGATTTTGCTGCCGTCGGAAAGTTCAAAATCTATGGTAGATAGAGGCGCGGCGACAAAAAACGGGACGTTGTGAGCTTTGGCAACAATTGCTAAACTGTAAGTACCAATTTTATTGGCGGCGTCGCCGTTAGCAGCGATTCTATCTGCACCGACAACTACCGCGTGAATCATGCCGAGTTTCATGCAGTGGGCTGCCATATTGTCAGCTATTAATGTGACGGGAATTCCTTCTTGCACGCATTCCCAAGTGGTTAGTTTTGCACCTTGGAGACGGGGCCGAGTTTCGTCTGCAAAAACTCTTCCGAGTCTTCCTTCTCGCCAAGCAGAACGAAATACACCTAAAGCAGTACCGTAGCCTGCTGTTGCTAATGCACCGGCATTACAGTGAGTTAGTAAGTTCAATTTTTCGGGTGTAGCTGGCAGAACTTCTAAACCTTTGTCGCCGATATCTTTACAAGTTTGCAAATCTTCTGCTTGAATGGTTTTAGCCATTTCTAACAAAGTTTTTTGCACTTGTTCGACAGAACCGCTAGTTCTCTCGGCAGTTTTGAGCATTCGCGATATTGCCCAAAACAAATTAACCGCAGTGGGACGAGTCGATCGCAATAACTCGCCAACTTGTTCTAATTTAGCGAGAAACTCAGTACGATCGCCGGTTTCGATTTCTCGCGCCCCCAAATACATCCCGTAAGCTGCTGCTACCCCGATCGCCGGAGCACCTCGGACTATCATAGTTTTAATCGCCTCAGCCATATCTTCGCAGCGGCTAATTTCCACTACACCGTATTCTTTCGGCAGCCGGTTTTGGTCAATTAGCACAACTCGGTCTTCTATCCAGGTGACGGGGGAAACGGGGGAGTTTTGAGCGGTCATCTATTTCAGTTATGTGAGGGACAAGTTTCTATGATGCCATGAAGGCGACTATTCCTCTATGTTATGAGGGACACGCGGAATTTGCCAAAATCCCAACCCTCCGGTTTGAGATTCGAGACTGGAGATTTGAGATTGAAGAATGGCTGGATAGCTACCACTCTCTGGGTTTGGAATTTGCGTAGAGTTGGATTCTTTTTCACAAAAGTGTACTTAGTAAAAAACCGTACATTAAGTTGTGTAAATTATACTTACATTTTTTGAAAAATTTCCGTAATCGGGAACAAGCTAGCTGTGCCTGGGGTCTGTTTTTTTTAAGTTGAGAATGAAAAAGTGCGATCGAGCAACTTTCCAGATCCAACAGATTTACAAGAATCACCAAAATAGATAATCGTAAAGCTTTGTCTGTACAAATTGTACTGAGTTAAAGGCAGGTTTTGTGGTAGCCGTATTTGTGGTGGATTGAAGTAGCGACTATCATCGCACGGAAACAACATTTGGAAAACCTACTTAGGTGCATGGGGAAACAGTAATTATGAAAAACCAACAAATAGTATTCGTAGATTCAGCAGTTGAAGATTGGCAAAGTCTGGCCGCAGGAGTTAAAACGGGTACAGAGGTAATTTTAGTCGATCGCACGCGGGACGGCATCGAACAAATTGCCGAAGCATTGCAAAGCCGCAAAGGTATAGAAAGCGTTCACATTATTTCTCACGGGGAATCGGGAAGTTTGCAGCTAGGGCCAACTATCCTGAATTCCGACAATTTAGAAACATATCGCGGCTGTTTGAGACGGTGGTTCTCGTCATCTGTCAAGTCAATTCAAAATCAAGTTGAAATTCTGTTATACGGATGTAACGTAGCAGCAGGTGAAAAAGGAGAGGCTTTTGTACAAAAGCTGAGCAAGTTAACAAAAGCTAATATTGCTGCTTCTTCAGATATTACAGGGAGCGCCCAAAAAGGCGGAAACTGGGTACTTGAATACGCTACGGGAGCGATTAAAACAGGATTGGCGATCGAGCCAGAGGTAATGGCAAATTACGCACATACGTTGGCGACGTTTACTGTTTTTAATACCAACGATGCTGGGCCGGGTTCGCTGCGAGATGCGATTACTCAAGCAAATTCCACTGCCGCACCACCACACAATATTAACTTTGCCATTCCGGGTGCAGGCGTACAGACGATCGCGCCCCTCTCGCTCTTGCCCAACATTAACGTTCCCACAATCATCGACGGCACCAGCCAACCGGGATTCGCCGGCACCCCGCTGATCGAAATCAATGGAGCGGGTGCAGGTGCTGTCAGCGGTTTTCGCGTTTTGGGTGGTGGCAGCACCTTGCGCGGATTGATCGTTAACCGCTTCGGCAACACCGGCATTTCCCTCGAAAGCAATGGCAACACCGTAGCGGGAAACTACATCGGCATCAACAGCGCCGGCACTGCCGCCTCGCCCAACGCCTTATTTGGCGTGGCGGTTCAGAATGGTGGCAGCAATAATATTATCGGCGGGATTGCACCGGGCGATCGCAACGTCATTTCTGGAAATACTGCCGATGGCGTCATCATCGTCGGTGGTACAGGAGGCAACCAAGTGCTGGGCAACTACGTCGGCATCAACGCTGCTGGAACCGCCGCCTTGCCCAACGCCAGCGGCGTTACCATCGTCGGCGTACCGAACAACACTGTTAGCGGAAATGTCATTTCCGGCAACACCAATAGCGGTACGGTCATTCTCAATCCCGGTGCCACGAACAACATTCTGACCGGCAACTTCATCGGCACTAATTTTGACGGCACCGCCCCTGTCCCTAACACTGCTTTCGGCGTAGCCATCCAGGGAGGTGCAACCAACAACATTGTTGGCGGGACAACCCCAGCCGCCCGCAACATTATTTCCGGCAACGGTAACGGTGTCGCCCTTGTTGACCCCAACACTGTCAACAACTCCTTGTTCGGCAACTTCATCGGCGTCGGGGCCAACGGTACGACTCCGCTGCCCAATACTACTGGGGTATTGATTAACCTCGCAAACAATAATGCGATCGGCGGTACAGCAGCAGGTCAAGGAAATACGATCGCCAGCAACCTCGGTTCAGGAATAAACCTCCTCGCCGGTACCGGCAATAGCATCCAAAACAACTCCATCTTCGCCAACCTTGGCTTAGGCATCGACCTCGGCAACGACGGCCCCACCGCCAACGATCCCGGCGACGCCGACACCGGTGCAAACAACCTCCAAAACACTCCCGTACTCACTACCGCTACCGCCAGTGCTGGTAGCGTCACCGTCGCGGGTACTTACAACAGCACTCCCAGTACCACGTTCACCCTCCAATTTTTCGCCAACACTCCCCCCGGCACCCAAGGTCAAACCTTCATCGCTTCTATCCCGGTAACTACTGACGCGGCCGGTAACGCTGCTTTCAATCAAACTTTCCCAGCAGCCGTCACCGCAGGTCAATTAATCACTGCGACAGCAACCGACGCCGCCGGCAACACTTCTGAATTTTCCGCACAGCCTGTTCCCGTTGTCGTACCGCTGAGTACCATCACTGGCATCAAATTTAACGACATTGACGGCAACGGCACGCAAGCAGCCGGAGAACTTGG